>JBQCIS010000102.1:0-3224 GCA_051953515.1 Mucilaginibacter sp. | reverse complement strand
CACTGCTGTTTGCTCATGGGGTCAAAAAAAGTAGCCGCAGTATCCGGCGAGATCAGCGGGTTCGCCCCTTCAGGGCGAACGAACGGGCCGAGCGCCCAGTTAGGTAAATGAGTATCGGCCTGTTGCGCATTTACAGCATTTGTCCCCAAAAACGCAGCGGCAATAACTATCGCTTTAAAAAAGTTCTTCATCAGTAATTAGTTAAATGATGGCGGTTCAATTTTCGTTCGCCAGGTTTTGTCCGGCCTGGCAGACAGTGTGTAACTGATTACGCCGCCGTTTTGTATGGCACTATATGGTATCCAGGTGCTGTTCCATATCTTGCCGTTCACTTTTAGTGAAGTTACATAAGGTTTTGTTTCCGAGCCGCCTTTTATTACCAAAGTTTTGCCATTACCTAAATGAACTTTTATTAACGGGAACGATGGGCTGTTTACCGAAAAACCTGCATAACCCGGTATCATTGGATACATGCCAATACCGGCAAAAACGTACCACGCCCCCATTGCGCCAAGGTCGTCATTACCCGGCAGTCCATTTGCGGTATTCTGGTACCGCTCATGAAATACGCGGCGTATAAGCGCCTGTGTTTTGTAAGGCGCCCCGGCCCAGTTGTAGCACCACGGCATCTGGAAATCCGGCTCGTTACCGGCAGCAAACCAGTCTTCACCATAATCGGAATCTGTCCTTCTGAAATCGGTATCCAACCTTGCTTCCGCAAACTTTTTGCCGCCAATTGTATCAATCAGGTGTTTAAGGTTAAACGGCACCATCCAAAAATAATTGGTATAGCTTGATTCGCGCATATCATAGGTATAATACTTCCATGAACCATCCGGGTTACGCGATTGCAGCCATTTACGTTCCGGGTTATAGATGTTCTTCCATTTCTGGGCGCTTTTTAAATATTTGTTGTATAACGCTTTATTACCTGTAGTTTGCAAAGCGAACTGTCCGATGGCAAAATCGGCAGAGTTATATTCCAAACTCATGGATGCCTGTGCATAGCCTACTTTCAGATAATTATCCAGTTGCGGACGGGTCAACTCACTTTGTGACTTGGTACCCGGCACTTCCGCACCGCGGCGCATTACTTCCAGCGCACCTTTGGTATCGAAGTGTTTGGCCCCATAAGCGTAAGCGTTGGCTACCACAATAGAGGTTGGGTCGCCCTGCATAATTCCGGTTTCAATATTCACCATCACCCAGCGCGGGAAACCACCGCCCGATTGCTGCGCGAATTTTACGGTTGATTCCATCATATCGCTGGTCTCTTTCGGCGACAGCATGGCGATAAGCGGAATTTGTGTGCGATAGGTATCCCAGTTACTAAATTCGGTATAGTCAGTAAAGCCTACTGCCTTTTTGGCCTTGAAGTCGGCACCGGGATACTCGCCATTCACATCGCTTGATACGCTTGGGTGGATCATCGCATGGTACAGATGTGTGTAGAATTGTATGGTGAGGTCATTGCTGCCTCCTTCGGCCTCAATTTTACCCAGTTGACGGTTCCACGCGCTGATGGCATTGTTCTTTATTGCCGCAAAGTTCCAGCCTGGATTTTCGGTTTTAAGATTCTCTTTCGCATTATTTATAGAAACGTATGACAAACCGAATTTGTAGTTAATGAACTTATCCTGGGGAACATTAAAAGTAAAGTACGCGCCTGAATTTTCGCCGCTTTCTGAAGTTGATGCCGGATTGATCTTGCCATCCTTCCATGTGCCTGATGCGGACGGAGCCACGTCAAATTCGGCCACAAAATATACTTTGTATTTAGTATTGATACCGCAGAACGAGCCGCCATCTGCATAGCCCTCACATTTACCCGGGCCGGTAATGGTGATGTGCGCATCTTCAATTTTAGTAGCGTTAATGCCCGAGCCGATGAGTATGGTTACTTTTTTTGCGGTGTCGGCAAAATGGTATTGCGCCATGCCGGTGCGTTTGGTATCGCTTAATTCACAATCGATATTGCCATTCTGCTCTTTTACCTTGTAATAGCCTGCCATCGCTTTTTCCATGTGGAAATCGGGCTTGTAGCCTTTCATATCATTTGGCGATGCAGCGAGTTCGCCGCTTAACGGCAATGTTGGGAAGTTACCCATGTGCGGGCAGCCAGCGCCGCTTAATTGATTCACCACAAAACCTTTGTTTTCATCAAAGAATGTAGTAGTAAATTGCACCATTCCGAACGGATAAGTTGCACCGGGGAACGTGAACCCTGCTTCGAGGTACATTTCTTCGGGCTTTTTACCCTTACCTTTTGTGCCGATAAGGGTATTTACCTTTTCGGCATAATTGATCTGATTAATTTTTTTCTGTGCAGCAACTCTGCCTTCAGGCAGGAACAATCCGGAGATGGCAAATGCACATATCGATAATAAAAGTTTATGCTGGTTAAGTTTCATCTGATTGATTTATCGGTTTTCGCTTTTTAATTATTGAGGGCTTGATACTGAGAACGGACGATCTTCCGATGCCGTGCCACGTTGTGTGTTTGGCTGGCTAACCATCTCAAAGTGCAGTGTACCGCCGTTTACAATATCACTGTATGAGATCCAGTTATGGGTGAACGGCTTACCATTCAACGTACCCGACTGTATGTATACATTCTGCTGGTTGTTATCATGTGCATCGATAATGAACTTCTTGCCATTCTCCATCGTGATAGTGATCTTACTGAATTCAGGGGAGCCGATCACATACTGGTTTGTGCCGGGGCAAACAGCGTAAATACCCATCGCGCTCAGCACATACCATGACGACATCTGACCTTCGTCTTCATCGCCCGGATAGCCGTTCTCTGATGAGTTATACAGTTTATCCATCACCTGGCGGAGATGCTGTTGCGCTTTCCAGGGCTGGCCCGCATAGTCGTACAAATAGATCATGTGATGAATCGGCTCGTTGCCCTGTGCATATTGGCCCATGTTGCCGAGTTTCATCTCGGTCATTTCATGTATCATTTGGTGGTATTCGCCAACTTGTATAGTTGGCGGCATAGTAAATACCGAATCCAGTTTGGCTGTAAAATTTCTGTCGCCGCCAAACAAATTGATCAGGCCTTGTTCATCATGAAAAACCGACCATATCCAGTGCCACGCATTGCCTTCGGTATAAGGGCCGCCCCAATCCAGCGGGTCAAATTTAGGATCGAACGTGCCATCTTCCCTCCTGCCGCGCATAAAGTGGGTTTTAGCATCCCAAAGGTTTTTGTAGTT
>JBQCIS010000101.1:0-2621 GCA_051953515.1 Mucilaginibacter sp. | reverse complement strand
AGTTTTTAGTAACACTGCATGGGGAACTTGAGCTGGCAAAATCACATAAATGGCCTAAACGCATTGATAATTACTACGCTGCTGCATTAAGATGGGCATTTAGGCGTGATAAAAGAAAATTAAAATATATCATTCTGGGGGAAGCGATTTATAATAATGTGATCCAATGCAAATTATTGAAAGCCAACCAGTTAATTACTATTGATCATCCATACATCTTCCCGGAGATACCAAAGACAATTAATAGCGGTTTAAAAAAGAAGACAATTGTTTTTGGCCATTTGGGCGTAGCAAAACTTTCAAAACAATCTGAATTATTTTTTGAGCTTGCGGCCTTATTTAAAGAAATGGTGCTGGACGGGACAATACGTTTTAAAATAGTTGGACAGGTTTTTGAAGAAATGAAGCCCTTTATAAATGAATATGTGGAATATGAAAGCCGCACTGATTTTATTTTAGGCGAGGATTATCAGGCAGGCGCATCTGAAGTTGATTACGCTGTATTTTTTTATAACGAGAAATCATATCAATTTACCAGCAGTGGCGCATTATTAGATGCAATAGCCTACGAAAAACCTGTTATAGGCCTTAAAATTGACGCTTTGACCAGTCTTTTTGAAAAACAGGAATGTAAGCCCGGATATCTTTTTGATGAATTTAAACAATTGCGCGGGTCGATGCATAAAATTATTGCTGAACATGAAAATATGTACGATGGTATGGTTAATTGCATGAAACAAAAGAAACATTTATATAGTATCGAAACACAGCTTATTGGCTTTAAAAGCCAGGTTAATGATTTTTTGAATTGAATGAATATGGAACCTCCATTGGTGAGCATAGTAATACCATTCTTTAATAACGGTTCCACTATTTTGGATGCTGTTAAGTCTGTATTTGCCCAAACATATGGAAACTGGGAATTAATACTTTTGAATGACGGTTCGACAGATAATAGCCTGGACTTAGTAAAAGATATAAAGGACGGACGCGTTAGGGTAATAAGTGATGGCGCTAACAGGGGATTGATTTACAGACTAAATCAAATACCATTGCTGGCTTACGGCGAATACCTTGCGAGGATGGATGGGGACGATTTAATGCACCCTGATAGAATAGCAAGACAAATGGATGTCTTACTATCCGACCATAGGATTGACCTGGTAGATACAGGTGCTTACTCCATCGATGAAAAAGGTAACCCTGTAGGAATAAGAGGACTACAGCCGATTTCGTACGCTCCTAAAGATGTACTGCGGAAACATTTGCTCCTGCATCCGAGTGTGGTTGGAAAGCGAAGCTGGTTTATATCAAACCCATATGATCCACATTTTATAAGAGCAGAAGACTATGAGCTGTGGTGCCGAACTTATTCTTTTTCAAACTTTAGACGTATCCAGGAACCGTTACACATTTATAGAGAAGGCCGGGTAAATATTAAAAACTACGTTAGTAGTTTAAAGACTGTAAGGCGAATCTTAAAAAAATACGGCCCGGTTGTTTTTAATAAAATGGAACTGAAAATTGAAATATTGAAGACTTATCTGAAAATATTTATATATCGTTTTTTTGGAGCATTCAATTTTCAGCATGTTCTATCAAAAAAAAGGAATAGAATTTTAACAAAAGCAGAGCAAAAACATGTTCAGCAAATATTAAACAAAATAAGAGCGATAAAAGTTAGTTAGTCTAGGCTTATATTTAGTAGATATCGGTTATAGATGACTCATATTAGTTTTAACATTATATACCATCAGTCTCATATGAAAATCATTCATCTTTCTATTATCATATTTTGCAGCTGTCTTTTGAGCAACTGTGCAGGTGCCAGCATTGGCCTGTCGGCTGACGATAGCGGAGCGATATCAGTAGCACAATTTGGCGCCAATGGCGATGGATATACAGACGATGCTGCAGCTTTGATTAAGGCAATGGAATATTGTGTTTTGAATAATAAGCACTGTTATATTCCAAAAACTAAAGCTTACTATAATATCGGCTCAACTATAAGAATACCACTAAAACCGGGGCAATCTTTAAACATTATATCAAATGGGGCTATTATAAAACCAAATAGCGTGCCTATTAACAGTAGCGCATGGAACTTAACTGGTTTTAAAGAGCATATCTTTTTATCGATAGGTAACCAGCTTACATCGTACAAGGATGTTGCAATGTATAAATTTAGTGAGGGCTCTGCTATAAACATATCCGGGTTAATATTTGATGGGGGATCATTTTTAGGTCCTCTTGCGCCAACTTCACTAAGTACAGATATATTTATTGGCCTACAGGCACTTGCAGAGATCGTAAACGTCAATAATTGCGTTTTTAAAAATATCTACGGGTATGGAATGACAATTTATAACGTTAAGAATTCGGCAGTTAATAGGTGTAAATTTTATGACGTAGGCGGAAGGGGCGCCACCCCGTTTGCACAAAAAATAGATCGTGATGCTTTCGGCGATGGCGTACATTATTCGTTGGTTAAGCCGGATGGTGTGATAAAAGTCCAAAACAGTATTTTTCAAGGCAAAAAAAGTCAGGGTAAGAGGAGCCGTGATGCTGTCACCTTTGAATTCTCTACATTACCCTACCAGATATTTTTGACCAATGATGAT
>JBQCIS010000100.1:0-27778 GCA_051953515.1 Mucilaginibacter sp. | reverse complement strand
CACTATTCAGGTCGGTTGATTTTTGCAAAACGTATTTTATCAGGCGGTTATCCTGCGATGATAGCTTAATCAGGGCATAATTTCCGCTTGCAAGTACGCATAAAATATCATGAAAGCCCACCAGAGGGATGTTCCCGGCCAGTATCAAGCCAACCTTTTTAGGCTCGCCTTCGTTTAACTGATAGTGGTTGAGCCAGGTGGTAAGATCGGTGCGGTTAAGCATTTTGCCGATTGATATTACAGCCTTCTCAACACTATCAGGGGTGAACCAGGCATTGTAATGCATTTGGTTATTGATGATGTTTGATAATTCTGTATCCGGATGGCTTAATAAATTGCCCAATTCGGAAAATGTATTTATTATTTTATCAATATTATATTTTGACATATAAATGTTGCGTTGTTAAACCCTAAAAGCGTTTTTTTGTTATATTTGCAGTACCTGTTAATTACGGGTGCAAATTTAGTTGAGTTAATTAAGATTTTTTTGAAATATGGCGATTATTATCACCGATGAATGCATTAACTGCGGGGCCTGCGAACCAGAGTGCCCTAATAATGCAATTTATGATGCCGGTGCTGCGTGGCGTTTTTCAGACGGTACGGGCTTAAGAGGGGTTATTGATTTTGGCGATGGCGTTACTTTAAATGCTGAAGAAACGCAAGCTGCCTTATCTGATGATATATATTACATTGTTCCTGACAAGTGTACCGAGTGTGTTGGTTTCCACGACGAGCCGCAATGCGCTGCTGTTTGCCCGGTTGATTGTTGTGTTGACGACGAGAACGTACGCGAGACAAGGGAAGAGCTGCTGGCCAAAAAAGAATGGCTGCACATGAATGAATAATATTTAACTATTTGTTATAATGAAAAAAGGAAGGCATATTTGTCTTCCTTTTTTTTTAACCTATTAAATTAACACGGGCGAAACTTTACAGTAACGCTTACGTAACAGACTGTATAATTTTTAAATGGAATACGGTATTTGTAATCTATCTGTGATCCCCTTGAGGGCAGAGCCGGCAGAACTTAGTGAAATGGTTTCGCAGGTTTTGTTTGGGGAAGCGTTTGAGATACTCGAATGGCGCGAAAAGTGGGTGAAGATAGTTACCAATATTGATAATTATACCGGGTGGATCGGTCGTACACAATTTGCCATGTTAGGGCATGTTGCCTGGCAACAGCTGCAGCGCGAAAAACCCCAATTATCATACGGTGCTGTTACACAGGCCTGGAAGAAGTCTGACAATACTGTGTTGTATCTTCCCATTGGAAGCTCGATGACGTTTATGGAGGGAAATACCTGCAGAATTGGCAATGAAAAATTTGAAATACTTGGCCCCAAGGGAGATATTGAAACTTTTCAAGTTACGGCAAAATCTTTTCTTAACGCGCCATACCTGTGGGGCGGCCGTACACATTTTGGTATCGATTGCTCCGGATTCTCGCAAGCCGTTTTTCGTCTGCACGGTATCAATATAAAACGAGATGCCAGCCAGCAGGCACAGCAGGGACGGTCTGTTGAAAATATTAAAAAAGCCCAACTCGGCGACCTCGCATTCTTTATTAATGAAAACGATAAAATAACCCACGTGGGTATCATGCTCAATAGAACGCAGATCATCCATGCTTCGGGAAGGGTTAAGATCGATTCAATCGATGAAAAGGGTATTTACTCTGAAGAGTTAAAGCGCTATACGCATAAGCTGTATAGCATAAGGCGCTTTTTATAAGCTCTGATAGAGATAGCGCATTAAAACTCAATTCCCCAGATTATAATATTCTTATCGTCGCTTACAGAGATGAGCTGATCACCGTTCCAAGCCAGTTTATTCACGGAGAGCACATGGCTGGGGTAGCCTTTCTCGCGGCTGACGACCTTGTAGAGTTTAAAGTCATCGCTACCCCATATTTTAATGCTTTTATCCATGCTGGCAGTAGCAAAATAGGGCAGCGAAGGATGGAAAGCAATATGATTGATGGCAAACATGTGCGCTGGGATATTCTGAACTAACTCGTACGAGCGGCTGTCCCACACCTTTAGCTGCGCATCACGACTGCCCGACAGGATGTAATCGCCATTGGGTGAGTATTGAGCGGAGAATACGGCCATGGTGTGGCCTTTCAATACAGTAATGTAAGAATAATCCACAAGGTCGTAAACCCGCAGGTCGTTATCCCGGCAACCGAAAACTACCTGCTTTTCGTCGGGCGATACGCTAATGCAGCGTACGGTATCAGCTGATACATTCAGGGTATGGAGTAATTCGAGGTTGTTGAGGTTCCAGATAGATACCGTACCATCTTCTGATGAAACCAGCAGCTCGCTTTTGCTAACGGCAGATTTTATATCGAAAACAGGTTTGGTATGATGCTTTAGCAGCTTGATCACCTTTTGCTGCAGAAAGTCAAAAACCGCAACATCTCCCGTGCGCAGCCCGGCAAATAAATAGGGGAAACCAACCGGGCAATGTATCGCATAAACCGAAGCTGGCACCGGGAACATCACTTTTATAAAAGCAAAGTTCTTCAGGCTCCATTCCACCACTCCTTTATCGTTTCCGCCGGTAAATAAAATACCCGGTTTCTGCGAAAGTTCAGCAGTGAAAATAGGATTGCCGTGCCCGGTAAGTTCCGCTATTTTTTGTACGGTGATCATTTGTTAGTCCATAGTCGATAGACCACAGACCATGGCCGCATCGCTATGGACTATCGACCATGGTCTATGGACTACTTGTGTCGTCCCTCTAAGTTCTTAGCTATATTTTCAAGGCTCAAGCCTTTTTCACGCAACAGCACAAGCAGGTGGAATACCAGGTCTGATGATTCGTTGATGAAATCGGTTTCGGTTTCGTTCAGGGCGGCTATTACCGTTTCAACGGCTTCTTCACCAACTTTCTGGGCAATTTTATTTATGCCTTTGTTGCGCAGTTTGTTTACATACGAACTTTCCTGCGGGTTAATGTACCTGTCGGCGATGATGTTTTCCAGTTCCAGTACAAAGTTCTGGTTATATTCTGTTTTAAAGCAGCTGCGCGAGCCTGTGTGGCAGGTAGGGCCATCGGGTTTAACCTTTATCAGCAGCGTATCGTTATCGCAATCAACATGCATGCTTTGCACATGCAAAAAGTTATTGCTGGTTTCGCCTTTTGTCCAGAGCCTGTTTTTTGAGCGGGAATAAAAGGTTACTATATTTTCCTGCGCGGTTTTGTCATAAGCTTCCCGGTTCATGTAGCCCAGCATCAATACCTCAAGGGTTTGTGCATCCTGAATTACAACCGGAACTAAACCGTCGCCTTTATTAAAATCTATTTCCATTCTTCACGTAAGTGTTATGCGGCCAAGGTACGCACTTCTATGTTATTTTGCTTTAAAACTTCCTTCAGATCAGGTATCAGTATTTCGCCGTAATGAAAAACCGATGCCGCCAGTGCCGCATCAACATTGGTTTTTTCAAATACATCCACAAAATGTTGTACCGAACCGGCACCACCAGAAGCGATCACCGGGATATGCACCGCATCGTTTACCAGTTTCAGAAATTCATTATCAAACCCGGCCTTGGTACCATCATGATCCATCGAAGTGAGTAAGATCTCACCCGCGCCACGGCTTTCAGCTTCCAGTATCCAGTTCAAGGTTTCTTTTTCGGTAGGGATACGACCGCCATTCAGGTGAACGATGTTTTTACCATCTATGCTGCGTGTATCTACCGCAATCACAACAAACTGTACACCGAACGCTTTAGCCAATTCATCAATCAAAGCCGGGTTACGCACAGCTGCTGAGTTGATGGATATTTTATCGGCCCCAGCATTCAGCAAAGCATCTGCATCGGCTATTTCGTTAATGCCTCCGCCAATAGTGAACGGAATATTTACCTGCCTTGCAACTGCTTTTACCAGTTCAACCATGGTTTTTCGTCGCTCATGGGTAGCGGTAATGTCAAGAAAGACCAGTTCGTCCGCCCCTTGACGCGAGTAGTTCCAGGCCAGTTCAACGGGGTCGCCGGCATCACGAAGGTCAACGAAGTTCACACCTTTTACAGTGCGGCCATCTTTAACGTCTAAACAGGGGATTATTCGCTTTGCGAGGCCCCCCTGCCCCCTGAAGGGGGAGTTTATATGCTGTTTTATTGTTTCCAATACTTGTTCTAAATTATTAAATAATTCTTCGTTGGTGAAGCGAAGAAACCGTATGCCATCCATTCAAGATTGCTTTGTCTTTCGTTATCGTGCAAAGCAACTTCAGGATTATTATGAATACTACCATCCAACTCAATTACAAGTTTATATTGATGACAATAGAAATCTGCAATGTAAATACTTAGTGGATGCTGTCTTCTGAATTTAGCGCCAAGTTGACTGCCTTTTAAATAGCCCCATAATAACATTTCAGCCTGCGTTGGATTATGACGTAATGCTTCCGCCTTTTGGAAAATCAAACGATCAGCACCTAAAAACAACTTTTTACTCATGCTATTCAAAAGCTCCCCCTTTCAGGGGGCTGGGGGGCTTGGCTTAAAAAGAAATCAGCGCGTCTAAGTTCCAATTCTTGATCTCATCGATCTTGATATGGCCCTCGTAAATAGCTTTTCCAACCACGCACGATTCTACCTTTAAACGGCTTAATTGCTCAATATCGCGCATGGAACTGATACCGCCTGATGCGATCAGCTTAATAAATGGCGAATGGTCAAGCAGTTTGGCATACAGATCAACACCAGCGCCGCCCAATTTGCCGTCTTTGTTGATGTCGGTACACAGGAAGCGGAAGAAGCCTAATTGCAGGCATTTATCAACGTAATCCATCAGTTTTATTGGCGAACTTTCCATCCAGCCGGAGTATTTAATCACTTCGTCCAATACGTCGATAGCGATCACCACCTGATTAGAGCATTTGTCGCGACCGCAGATCTCTTTGCTTAGCAGCGGCAGGAAATCCGGGTTGGTAATGGCTTGTGTGCCCACAATTACACGGTGTACGCCAGCATCTATCAGTTCTTTCACCTTGTCAATGCTGCGGATGCCGCCGCCGTACTGCACCTGCATATTTGTTTTTTTGATCACATCGAACAAATATTGCTGGTTGCTGAAATCGTTTTTAGCACCATTGAGGTCGATGATATGGATGAGATTGGTTCCGTACGACTGGTATCGCTCGATCATTTCCTCCAATGTAACGTCGTATTCGGTAACCTGCTGATAATCGCCCTCACGAAGCCTTACTACTTTTTTGTTTAAGATATCAATTGCAGGGATAATGTACATGTTGGTTATATTTTAGAGAAGTTAGTTAATAATATTTCACCGTATTTGCCGGATTTTTCGGGATGGAACTGTACCCCATAAAAATTGTCCCGCCAAATTGATGCCGAAAATTTGTTGCTGTAATTTGTTGAGGATAAAGTATATGCACTATCGTACTCAATAAAGTATGAATGTACAAAGTAAAAGTGTGAACCCATCGGAATGTTTGCAAATAATGGGTTATTTTTTTCGCAGAACACCTGGTTCCAGCCGGTATGCGGTACCTTATAACCGGCGCTGTCATCAAAGCGCAAGGTTTTTAACGGGAAGAGGTTAAGCAGGTTTGAATTACCTTCTTCTGAGTAGGAAGTAAGTAATTGCATGCCCACACAAATACCTAAAACAGGCTTGGTAAGCGCTTTTATAGCAGGCACTAAACCCGTATGCTCCAATTTGGCCATGGCCGCGCCGGCATGCCCCACACCGGGTATGATGTAACGGTCGAATTTATCAAAGTCTTCCTCTTTAAATATCATCCCATACTCAATTCCCAGCCGCTCAAGGGCCGCTGTGAGCGAGAAGATATTTCCTGCGCCGTATCGTACTATGCCTATCATTTTTTAGTTGCAGTGGCAGTTGCAGTAGCGGTAAATATCGCTCAACAACTTTATATTAATATTAGTTGCAGTGTGGTAACCTCTTCCTGAGTGCTACTGCCACTGCAACTGCTGCTTAAATAACCCCTTTTGTCGACGGTAAAACCATCTTGTTTACGTCTCTTTTTACCGCCATTTTTATGGCCTTGGCGAATGCTTTGAATATCGCTTCAATTTTATGATGCTCATTCTGGCCTTCGGCTTTTATATTGAGATTGCATTTTGCCGCATCGCTGAACGATTTAAAAAAGTGATAGAACATCTCCGTTGGCATGTCGCCCACTTTTTCGCGTTTAAAATCGGCCTCCCAAACCAGCCAGTTACGGCCGCCAAAGTCAATGGCCGCCTGTGCCAGGCAATCATCCATCGGTAAACAAAAACCATAACGTTCAATACCACGTTTATCGCCTAATGTTTTTGCAAAAAGTTCACCCAGCGCTATACCGGTATCTTCAATGGTATGGTGTTCGTCGATATGCAGGTCGCCTTTAGCGTCAATCTCCAGATCGATGCTGCCGTGACGCGCTATCTGATCAAGCATGTGGTCGAAGAAATGCAGGCCTGTGTTTATCTTAGCATCACCTTTTCCATCCAGATTTACTTTAATGTAAATATCTGTTTCTTTTGTGGTGCGGCGATGTTCGGCAACACGTTCGCCAACCTTTAAAAATTCGTATATCTGTTGCCAGTCAGCAGTTTCTAAAGAAATAGCAGTCCGCATTTTCTCAGCCTCATCGGGGTCCGTAAATTCCTTTGCGCCCAGTTCCGGATGATAATTGAGCCATATTGCTTGTGCACCAAGATTATAAGCCAGCAGCACATCATTCTTACGGTCGCCAATGGTGAAGGAATTCTTCAGATCATACTTTTCAATATCGAAATACTGGGTAAGCATGCCAGTGCCCGGTTTGCGGTCGGGCGAATTATCCGCCGGGAACGCGCGGTTAATGCAGACATTGGCAAAATCAACACCTTCATTTTTAAACGTTGTGATGATGAAATTTTGTACCGGCCAAAAAGTATCCTCGGGGAACGATGCTGTACCCAAACCGTCCTGGTTGGTAACCATTACCAATTCATAATCCAGCTCGGCAGCAATTTTGGGCAGATATTGCAGCGCGCCGGGGTAAAACTCCAGTTTTTCGAATGAATCGATCTGCTCATCAGCCGGTTCCATGATCATGGTACCATCGCGGTCTATGAATAATATTTTCTTGGGATTGTTCATTTAAATTGCTGTAGATTTTCTAATAAAACATCATTTTCAGCCGGTGTACCCACAGTTATTCGGAGACAACCCTCGCAAAGGTCGACCTTAGATCGGTCGCGCACGATAATACCTTTATCTACCAAAAAGTTGTAAATATCTTTTGGCGCTGTTGTTTTCACGAGGATGAAATTAGCATCGGATGGATAGATATCCAGCACAAAATCAAAGTTTTTAAGCGTTAAAACCAGCCTGTCGCGCTGATTGAGGATCTCTTTGATCCATTGTTTGACCAGGTCTACATTTTCCAATGCTTTCAGCGCCAGTTCCTGCGATGCTTCGTTAATGTTGTAAGGCGGTTTCACCTTATTCATTACCTCAATGATCTCCTCGCTGGCAAAAGCCATACCGACACGTAAACCGGCCAGCCCCCATGCTTTAGAGAGGGTTTGCAGTACTACAAGATTGGCATATTCGGTCAACTCCTGTATAAAGGATTTTTGACGGCTGAAGTTGATGTAAGCTTCGTCAATCACTACCAATCCACTGAAATTAGCCAGCAGCGTTTCAATGTCATCACGATTAATAGAGTTGCCGGTAGGGTTGTTGGGCGAGCATACGAATATCATTTTGGTGTGCTCATCTATTGCTTCGGCAATGCCTTCAAGGTTCAGCTGGTACTCTTCGGTAAGCTTTACCTTTTTAATTTGGATATCGTTGATATTGGCTGAAACCTCGTACATGCCATAAGTTGGCGGTACAAGGATCACATTATCCACACCCGGATTGCAAAATGAGCGAAAAAGGATATCAATGGCTTCATCGCTGCCGTTGCCTAAAAAAATGTTGCGCGGCGGTACACCCTTAATTTCACTAAGGCGTTTTTTTACTTTGTATTGTAAAGGGTCGGGATAGCGGTTGTATTGCTGCTCTAAAGGTGATCCGAATGCGTTTTCATTCGCATCGAGGTATACGCTTGCCTCGCCCTGGAACTCGTCACGTGCGGATGAGTAGGGGGTTAGGTTAGCGATGTTTTTACGTATTAGCCCCCCTAACCCCCTAAAGGGGGAGTTACCATCGGGGCCACTATATAACTGTTTTTTTGAATCTTCCATGATTGATACCGGGATAAATTAAATTGCTCCCCCTTCAGGGGGCTGGGGGGCTAATCTCACACTCACTGCATTTCTATGTGCCTGAAGACCTTCCAATTCAGCCAGCGTTTCAACCGTCGGACCGATATTTTTGATGCCTTCAGGCGAGATATGCTGGAAAGTGATCTTCTTTACAAACGAATCAACCGAAACACCCGAATAGGCCTTTGCATACGAACTGGTAGGCAAAGTATGGTTTGTGCCTGATGCATAATCGCCGGCGCTCTCCGGTGTTAAATTACCCAGGAATACCGAGCCCGCATTTATAATACTTTCAGTTAACTGCTGCCAGTTTGCTGTTGACAGTATCAAATGCTCAGGCGCATATTCATTACTGAAGCTCATGGCTTCATCAAGTGTATCCGTTACCACGATGTATGAATTTTCGATGGCTTTGGCAGCGATATCAGCACGAGGCAATGCCGGTAATTGTTTATTTAGTTCTTCAATTGTATGTTTGGCTATATCGGCTGAATTAGTCACCAACACCGCCTGACTATCTACACCGTGCTCAGCTTGCGCCAATAGATCGGCGGCAATAAATGCCGGGTTGGCGCTGCCATCTGCTATCACCAGTACTTCCGACGGGCCCGCAGGCATATCGATAGCGGTTGTGGTGGTAGATTGGATGATGGTTTTAGCCTTAGTAACATACTGGTTACCCGGACCGAAGATCTTATCTGTTTTTGGGATGGTTTGGGTGCCGTAAGCCATAGCCGCTACTGCCTGCGCTCCGCCTGCAAGGTAAACTTTATCAATACCAAGTAGTAAGGCTACATACGCAATGAACGAATTTACTTTGCCGTCTTTCTGCGGTGGGGTACAAACTACAATCTCTTTACAGCCTGCAATCCTTGCCGGAACGCCAAGCATCAGGAAGGTACTCGGTAAAACAGCTGTCCCGCCGGGGATATACAGCCCGACCTTTTCTATCGCCCTCACTTCGCGCCAGCAGGTTACGCCGGGCATAGTTTCTACCTTGTCTTCGGTTTTTAACTGTGTTTGGTGGAAGGCGTAGATGTTTTTATAAGCAGTATCCAGCGCTTGCTTTTGCTCGTCAGATACTCCGGCGGCTATCTCTGTCAGCTCGTCTTTTGTTAAATAGAGCTTGTCTAATGTTACTCCGCCAAACTTCACCGCATATTCAAGCAATGCTTCGTCGCCCTCCTGTCTTACGGTGAATATGATCTCTTCCACCACATCGCGTACCTCATTTGCCGGGTCAACATTACGCTGAACCAGTTTTTGTATGTCAGACGGGGAGAGGTCTTTGTAATTGTATGATTTCATTTTTAGTTGCAGGTTTTAGTGGCAGCGGCAGTAAAACTACTGCTGCTTGTAAGCGCCACTGCTACTATAATATGATCTTCTCAATCGGCATTACTACAATGCCTTGTGCGCCGGCTTGTTTCAGTTGACTGATCCTGTCCCAGAAATCACGTTCAGGGATCACGGTGTGTACGGCAACCCAATCAGCCTCTGCCAATGGCACTACCGATGGGCTTTTTACACCCGGCAATAGTTTAAGTACATCGGTAAGATTATCCTTAGGGGCGTTCAATACCACATATTTAGTCTCTTTGGCGCGCAGCACAGATTGTACACGCTGCACCAGTTCTTTTATCAGTTCAGATTCGCAATTGCCGTTGTTGCAGATCAGGATAGCCTCGCTGCTCATTACGTCGGCAAATGGTTTCAGTCCGTTGCTTTTCAGCGTACCGCCGGTTGATACCAGGTCGCAGATGGCATCAGCTAAGCCTAAGCCGGGTGATATTTCAACCGAGCCGGATATGGTGCGAATTTCTGACTGGATGTTTTTCTCTGCCAAAAATTTGTTCAGTATGTTGGGGTAGGTAGTAGCGATAGATTTACCGTTCAGGTCATCTAATGAAGATATAGAACCATTGTTCGGCACTGCAATTTTCAGTGAGCATCTGCCGAAACCCAGCCTTTGCAGGTAGTTTACATTTACGCCTGTTTCTTCTATTACGTTTTCGCCAACAATACCCAGATCGGCAATGCCATCCTGTACATATTCAGGGATATCGTCATCGCGAAGGAAAAGTATTTCCAGCGGGAAATTTGCAACAGGGGAAATAAGGGAGCTTTTATAATTCTCGAAATCGAGGCCACAGTTTTTTAGCAGTTCAACGGATTTTTCGTTGAGGCGTCCAGATTTCTGGATCGCTATTTTTAATGTTTTCAAATTGTTGGGATTGGATTAAACTATAAATAAAATGAGAATCGGGTTTCACGTAGAAACAGTACATTATCTTACCACCACATGGTGGTGATGCAGATGAAGATGATGTAAGTTAAAACCGTTCATTTTATATAGTATAACTATAGACAAGCTGACGCAAAGATATGAACTTGATTGTTAAATCAAATTAAAAATTAAATAATGTTATTATTTAGTGCTTAATGATGAGGGAAATGGAATAAGTTGTTGTTCTGGATTTTCTAAAGCTAAAGGAAATGACATATTTGTTAAATTGATAAAAATTACAACTTCTTCAAATCCTCCGGTACATCCACCGCATGAGTTTCCAACTCGGTTTCTGCTACGGTGATACGATAGCCGTTTTCCAGCCAGCGGAGTTGCTCAAGTTTTTCGGCTTTTTCGAGGGACGATACCGGTAATACGGTGAGTTTCTTTAATACATCGGCGCGATAACCATAAATACCGATATGTTTATAGTAGTTAAAACGCTCCAACCATTCATTTTGCGGAAACTCGCGCAGGTAGGGAATAGGCGTGCGTGAAAAGTAAATGGCTTCAGAAAGTTTGTTTACGATCACCTTTGGCGAATTGGGGTTATTCAGTTCGTCAAGATTAGCGATCTTTTTAATGAGCGTAGCCAGTTCTATGTTAGGCGAATTAAAGCATGCAGCTACTTTGCCGATCTGCTCCGGATCGATATAAGGTTCATCGCCCTGTATATTAATCACCACATCATATTCAGGGTGTATAGCGGCCACTTCGGCGCAACGGTCGGTGCCGCTTTGATGGTCGGGCGACGTCATTACACAAAAACCGCCGAAATGCAGCACGTGTTCCATTATGCGCTCATCATCCGTGGCAACAATTACTTCGCTGAGTGCCGTGCATTTTTTCGCCTGTTCATAAACGCGCTGCAGCATGCTTTTGCCATGTATCTCTACCAATGGCTTGCCTGGAAAACGGGTTGATGCATAACGTGCGGGGATGATGCCTAATATCTTCATTACTTAAGTACAATAGTTTTAAATGCCTGCAGAGCCTGTTCTTCTTCCCGTGCAGACAGGTGGGAGCTTTCGAGGTTAAAATTGAGGCGCGATTTCCGGGATTTTATGTAGATGCCGGTTATGCCTTTGCCGGCTGTTTTTGGCCAAACGGTTTTTATAACGTATTTATCGGTAGTGTCTACCCGTATATTTTCGCTCTTGATCATGTCTGGGAGCTGGATAGGTACATAAGTCGTCTGTCCTTGGTATACCAGGTCTGCAATATAATCAGCTGTTGGATATTTGGCGTGCTGTTGCGGGGTGGGCAAATGCGTATTCTTTTTAGCTACCATACAAGGATCAGCCTCAACTTTAACCTGGTTCGGGTCTTTTATTCCCCGTGCCTTCATTTGCCGGGCCGTTTCATTCTTTACATTGTAGGGCGCGGTATAGGTTACACCGGTTTTGTATAACGGGCAATCTCTCAGCCATTCCTTGCTTTTTAAATATTCCTGTGGTGTTGGCGTCAGGTGGTTGGCATAACCGTCTGTGCTATAGTCAAAAGATAAATACGATTTTCTGGTGATGATCATCCCCACAAAGGAGTGCGCTCCTTTCCTTATCTGGTAACTCCAGCCTCTGGGAACTGAGATGGTAAAATGAGTGACATTGAGGCGCCTATGGCCACCTGTTGACTTGGCCGACAGCAGCAGCCATGGTAATATTGCAGTATACAACCATTTTTTACCCATGCAACAAAGCTAAAAATCTGATCAGAATAATCCGTTGATCTCTCTTTCGATCATTTGAATAACGGTGGCCATATCCTCGGTATTGTTGGCGAAATCAACTACATCTTTATCAATAACAAGTAGCTTGCCAAGTTTGTAGCCGCTAATCCATTTCTGGTATTTTTCATTCAGTTTTGAAAGATAATCCAGGCGGATACCAGTCTCATATTCGCGGCCGCGGCGTTGAATGTTGTTCACCAGGGTAGGTACCGACGCCTTTAAATAAACCAGCAGATCGGGCGGTTTAATATAGGCAGTCATGTTATCGAAAATGGCGCGGTAGTTATCGTAGTCGCGGGTTGTCATGAGGCCCATATCGTGCAGGTTTTCTGCAAAAATGAAGGCATCTTCGTATATGGTGCGGTCTTGTACTACATTGCGTCCGCTTTTTTGCAGGTCTATTAACTGGCGGTAGCGGCTGTTGAGGAAGTATATCTGCAGGTTAAAGCTCCAACGCTTCATATCATTATAAAAATCCTCCAGATACGGATTGTTATCCACTGCTTCATACAAAGGTTCCCAGTTGTAGCTTTTGGCCAGTAATTCGGCAAGCGTAGTTTTTCCTGCTCCTATATTTCCTACAATAGCAATGTGCATTTTTAGTTCGTAGTTAATTGTTCATTGTTCATGGCAGCTCCAGGTGCCGAAATGATAGCTATAGTTTTCGAATATACATTATGAACCATGAACTATCAACTATGAACTAAATTAAAAATTACGGAAGCCGATGATCTCACGTACTTCGCGGATGGTTTTTTGCGCGCTTTCGCGGGCCTTTATGGCGCCATGACGGGCCACCTGGCGTAAATAAACGGCATCGTTGGCAATGTCATTTATCCTTTCGCGAATTGGGGCGGTAGCAATGATCATGTCTTCTGCCAGCTGCTTTTTCAGATCGCCGTAGCGTATCTGGCAGCTGTTATACAGGTTATCGAAATGCTCGTAAGTATCGGGTGTAGAAACTACCGCCATCAGATCGAACAGGTTTTGTATCTCTACCGGTTTTTCCTGGTTCTCTGCGGTTGGGCCGCTGTCGGTAACGGCGCGCATTACTTTTTTGCGGATGGCTTCCGGGGTATCAGACAGGAAAATGGCGTTGCCTTCACCTTCAGATTTACCCATTTTGCCTTTGCCGTCAAGCCCCGGTATTTTTACCAGTTGATTGCTGAAGCTAAACGCATAAGGTTCGGGGAAATACTCATTGTTATACAACCTGTTGAAACGATTGGCAAAGGTACGCGCCATTTCCAGATGTTGCTCCTGGTCTTTACCAACAGGTACTTTTGTTGCTTTATGTATAATAATATCGGCTGCCATTAATACCGGGTAAGTAAGCAACCCGGCGTTTACGTTATCAGGCTGTGCACGCACTTTATCTTTAAAAGATGTTGCACGTTCCAGCTCGCCCAGATAGGCGTTCATGTTCAGGTACAGGTAAAGTTCTGTTACCTCGGGCACATGCGATTGTACGTATATAGTAGATTTTTCCGGATCAATCCCTGCAGCCAGATATTCAACCAAAACCTGTTTCACATTGGCGTGAAGATCGGCGGGGGTAGGGTGCGTGGTTAATGAATGCAGGTCGGCAATAAAGAAATAGCAGTTGTATTCATGCTGCATTTTTATAAAATTCTGTATTGCGCCGTAATAATTTCCTAAATGCAGGTTTCCGGTGCTCCGGATACCGCTAACAACAGTTTCCATGCCGCGAAAGTAAGTATTTTTTGGTGAGTAGTGATTAGTTATGTGGATTTCGGATTTGCAGCAGCCGTTAATTACAAATCAGCAACCACCAATTACTAATTTTACTATTTTTGGACGGATGATAACGCTGCTAAAAAAGTTCCATGCCTATTTCTACCGCTTTAATGTAGGCTGGATCTTCATCACATTCTGGCCGCTTTTATACTTCTTTTCCCGCAAACCCGAACGCTATCTTTATATGAACAAAATGCGTACCTGGTGGGGATTTCTTAGTTCGCTGTTTTCGGGAATTATTTACAAGTTTGAGTATGAGAAGCCGATAGACTGGTCGCGTAATTATA
This sequence comes from Mucilaginibacter sp., assembly GCA_051953515.1. Lineage (GTDB taxonomy): Bacteria > Bacteroidota > Bacteroidia > Sphingobacteriales > Sphingobacteriaceae > Mucilaginibacter. Next base: position 13,468 of record JBQCIS010000100.1, on the reverse strand, counting down.
TTATCTGCCCCAATCATATTTCCAACCTGGATATTACCATGGCCAGTATACTTGCAAAGGGTAATTACTGCTTTTTAGGGAAGGAAGAATTGCTGGATGGCTTTGTAACCAAGCTGTTTTTTGAAACGGTGGATATCCCGGTGAACAGGCTGAGCAATATTTCATCATTCAAGGCATTTAAAAAAGTTGGGAGCAGGCTGAAGAATGGGTCGAGCGTGGTGATCTTCCCTGAGGGAACTATTTCGGGCAATTATCCGCCAAAGGTTATTGAATTTAAAAACGGTCCGTTCAGGCTGGCTATTGAACACCAGGTGCCTATCATCCCGGTTACGTCTGTCAATACCTGGGAAGTGTACTGGGACGAAGGTTACCAAAAAGGCAGCCGACCGGGAATTTGTTATATATTTGTACATGAGCCTATTGAAACAAAGGGCATGACGGTGGATGATGCCGATGCCTTGCGCGACAGGGTGCATAGTATTATCAGTAGAAAATTTAACGATGGTAATCGATAAAGAAACAGTTGAAAAGGTAGCCAACCTGGCACGACTTGAGCTAAGCGAGGATGAAAAACAGGAGCTGATACACGATATGAGTGAGATACTCGACTTTATGGCTAAGCTGAACGAGATAGACACATCTGGTGTTGAGCCTTTGGTTTACATGACCGATGAGGTAAACGTTTGCCGTGAAGACGTAGTAAAGCATGAAATTACTACAGAAGAAGGCTTGAAAAATGCACCCAAGCATACGGATGAGTATTTTTTGGTGGCGAAGGTGATAGAGAAGTAAATTAGAGTCCGAAAGACGGGAAGTCCGGAAGTCCGAAAGAGAGGATAAGTTTCACTTCAAGATGATTTATCTTTCGGACTTCCCGACTTATGCGGACTTTCGGACTAAAAAATAAATCTGCCTGTAACAAACCAAACCGTTCCGCAGTCAAACCGAACAAAAACGCATGGAGCCATTAATTACCATTAAAGATATCGGGAGGAAATATGTTATCGGGACGGAAGTTATTCACGCGCTTAAATCTGTTTCACTTACGATAAATAAAGGTGAATTTGTGGCTTTAATGGGACCTTCGGGTTCGGGAAAATCTACGCTGATGAACATCCTTGGCTGCCTGGATACCCCAACTAAAGGCGACTATATCCTCAATGGCATAAACGTAAGCCAGATGACTGAGAACCAGCTTGCCGAAGTGCGAAACAAAGAGATCGGTTTCGTTTTTCAAACATTTAACTTGTTGCCGCGTAATACTGCCCTCGACAATGTGGCATTGCCGCTGGTGTATTCGGGTATCAGTAAAGAGCAGCGTGAAGAACGTGCCAACAAAGCACTTCACAACGTTGGTTTGGAGCACCGCGTTCATCACAAGCCTAATGAGCTTTCGGGCGGTCAGCGCCAGCGTGTGGCTGTGGCCCGCGCGCTCATCAATGATCCGTCCATTATACTGGCAGACGAACCTACCGGTAACCTCGATACCAAAACCTCTATTGAAATTATGGGGTTGATAGAGGACATCCACGATAAAGGCAACACCATCATTTTAGTAACCCACGAAGAAGATATTGCTATGCACGCTCATCGTATTGTACGTATGCGCGATGGGTTGATAGAGAATGATTATAAGAATGAAAACATTCACCGTGTGGAGAGAAATACTGCGACATTGTAAATATCAACGCGTCATGGCGAGGAACGAAGCCATCTCTGAACTATCTATTCAAAGAAACGAAATTCTTTGGTTGACGTTATTTAACAAAAATACCATTCTCTGATTTGCATGCGCAGAGATGGCTTCGTTCCTCGCCATGACGTGAGGGATGTCAACAATTCGCGCACAACCTCGTTACAAAATCTGCTAAATGTAGCGCCCTGCCGGGGAATATCGGTTTTTTATCGCCGATGATGAGCGTGTGATCTGAAATTTCAATCAAAAAATCATCGTGGCGTACATCCATTACCGCATTGCGGAAATCGCGGCCGATGTTGGCAAAAGCCTTGTTAAAATCATTTGCTATTACATAAAATGTATCGCTGAATGCCTTGTCTTCCGGAAAGTCTATTTCAACCGGGTGAACGAGTTCAATGATCTTATCCGCCAGTGTTTCTTTACGGATCAGCACACGGCCGAAGTCATGTTTAAGGTAGGCTAAGGCCCAGGTTTGGTATTCTTTATGATGTGAATCTCCTTCCCGGCTTGCATTAGGCGTTGTATAGGTAAGCTCTGCAAATAGTATATAACAATCCGTACGCGAGTTTTTAATAACAAATGAGCCACGCAAATTTATAGAAGTGTAGTTTCTGAAAAGCTCAAAATCTTCCAGGTGGAAATCGATATTACCAGTAGGCTGTATATCAAATTTTTGTTGAAGAGTGGTATAGGTGTCCAGGAAAAGATCAACGGTTTCGCCGGATAGCCCAACCGTGTCAAAAGGATAATCCATTAGGTACATTTAAAAGATGATTATAACTCTAAATTGCATAAATAAATCGGTAATCTAAATTCAGTGAATCTATTTCCACCATTGCATTACTTCCATTTTCCTGGCATTTTTATGCGAAGGGCTGTTTGGTGTCAGATAGTCTCTTGCATTTTGCCAGCCATATTTGAGATATTTGTCATTAGGGGAAAATTCTCCTGCGCCAATATCCAAATCGCCGGAATCAGGTATTCTATAGTCACCCCAGTTGCATTTCTTTGTCATTCCAGTTGAATAGCTTGTCCAAGTTCCTGTAAACTGATTGTTTGAAAATCCATCCGCGTTTAAATCAATATCATCGTAATGTATTCTCTCGTGTTTATCAACATAAAAATCAGTTTCAAATGTGCCTTGAAATCTTCCAGAATACGCCAGCTCCGGATTTTCAGAAAATGAATAAGTGCCAAACAGTCTTCCTTCAGCTTTTATTCCTTTATTTTTATATTCATCGTCAACCCCATAAGAGAGTTGTTTTGCTAAGCGGGCACTTCTAATTGTTATAGTGCCTCTGAATATGTCAATTGTGTTTTTAACCATTGATTTACCATCCACTTCGTAATTTGGGAACTTCGAAGTGGATTTCTTGACGGTTATAAATTTAATTCGGATGCGTTGATAATTATTGCCAATAAAACCATAAACCATAGAATTATCAGTAATGGTGAATAATAGAGAAAAGTCGTTATTTTTTAATAGTGTATTTAACTCCGTTTTGTTCAATACATTATTTAATTCTTCCTGTTTATGCTTTTTAAAACCCGATTGTGCTTTGCAATAAAGACAAATTAGAAGTAATGCAATGATTAGGTTTACAGTTTTCATAATGCAAGATAGAAATAAATTTACCTGGCTGTTCCCATATCAATTCCTGAAAACTAAAAACCCCTCAAGTATTATACTTGAGGGGCAATATGTGGTAAGATGAATCCGGAATCGAAAATCCGAATTCCGAAATCCAATTATTCTTCAGTATGGTACAACTCACCTGCCTTATCAGCAGAAAGCTTGATGCCTTTTATCATGGCAGAGCTAAAGCCGTTGTGTTCCATCTCGTTCAAACCGGCAATGGTACAGCCGCTTGGCGATGTTACCTTGTCTATTTCTTGTTCAGGATGGGAGTGGAGCTGCAGGATCAGGTCGGCGGCGCCTTTTGCAGTTTGGGCAGCCATTTTAAGTGCTTCGCCTGCATGGAAGCCAATTTCGGTTCCTCCTTGTGATGCCGCACGGATAGAGCGCAGGAAGAACGCCACACCACATGCGCAAAGCGCTGTTGCAGAGGTCATCAGCTCTTCATTTATCACTATACTTACGCCAACGGTGTCAAACAACGAGCGCACCAGGTTAAGATTTTTAGTCGTGCCGTTATCGGTAGAAATACAGGTCATGGAATGGCCAATAGCGATGGCTGTATTCGGCATAGCGCGTATCACCTGTACGTTCATGTCCAGTTGCTGGCGGATATCGGCACAGGTTACTCCCGATATGACTGACACGAGCAGTTGTTTTTCTGATTTAATGGCCGGTGATATTTCGTCGAGCAACTTATTTAATTGCTGCGGCAAAACGGCCAGCACAACAATGTCAGCCTTTTTAACAGCCTTGGGGTTGTTGTCGGTTACAACATAACCTTCCTGGGCATACTTCTCCAATGCTGCAATATTACGACGGGTAAGCAAAATTTGCTGAGGTTTGCATATTCCCGACTTCACTAATCCCTTTGCTAATGATAAACCAATGTTTCCGCTGCCTAATATGGCAATATGTTGTTGTGCGTTCATACTTTTTTACTTAAGCGTGTGCCAAAAGGCTTGTTTTCGTTTAATAAGCCCAAATTGTCGGCATGGCCAATAATTGCCTGTTTTACACCGCAGCCAATAGCTGTAAAGGCATTATCCAGTTTAGGCAGCATGCCGCTGTGTATAATTTGTTTTTCTTTTAGTTCTTCGTAATAGTCCGGGTCAATCTCGTGTATCAGCGAGCTCTCGTCCGTGATATCTTTTAATACACCAGCTTTCTCAAAGCAATAGATTAGCGTGGTATTGTAAAGCTTTGATAGCGATACCGCCAGCGCCGATGCAATGGTATCGGCATTGGTGTTTAACAACTGGCCTTCGCCGTCATGCGTAATAGGGCAAAAGGCAGGCGTAAAACCGGCATCCATCAACCTTTTAATGTTTTCGGGGTGAATGGAGTTTTCATCCATATCGCCCACAAAACCATAGTCTATCGTTTTTACCGGGCGTTTTTTGGTTCGGATGAAATTGCCGTCGGCACCTGTTAACCCTATGGCGTTTGTGCCGAAACGCTGTAATTGAGCAACGATATTTTTGTTGATCAACCCGCCATAAACCATTGTTACCACGCGCAGCGTTTCGATATCTGTTATGCGGCGGCCATCTACCATTTTGGCTTCGATACCAAGTGTTTCAGATAATTGCGTAGCTACTTTTCCTCCACCGTGCACCAATATTTTATAGCCTTTAAGCGCCGTAAAATCTTTTAAAAACTTATACAGGTTTTCGGAATTGTCAATAACATTTCCACCTATTTTTATAATGTACAGATCGTCTTTTTCCTTCATGTCTCAATCTATGCGCTCTGCTGCGGAGTGCAATAACTTATCTTGCTATTTATCCGCAATATTTATTTGTGCGGTATCAATTACGACCGTTTGTAAATAACGCTACAAACGATGCTAATTTTTTATTTTTTGGCAAAATAAAGCATAAAAATAGTAAAAATTATTTGTTTTTGACGCAAATGTGTCAGGAATAGGTCAGTATTTATAATTTAAGTAGTGAAAGAGAACGGAAATATACGAATAAATACCTATATAAATTATCAATTGGGTATAATTCGATTAAAGCATATCGATTTTGTGTGAAAACGGTATAAAAATGACAAAAACATTAATAAATTATTAAGGAACTGCATCGGGTGTTGCGAAAATATGATCTATATCATACTTTATGAAGCAGGTCGATTTTAATTGGCGCCGAACATTTTACATCCCGCTGAAGTTATCATTAATAAACAATATTTATTTTGCGTTCATAAACCGTATCTAATGGAGAACACAGAAAAACGCATACCTCGCGTGGTTATTATCGGCGGCGGCTTTGGCGGTATACAACTGGCTAAGCATCTTAAGAGGGCGCCTGTTAAAGTACTTATGCTCGATAAACATAATTACCATACCTTTCAGCCATTACTTTACCAGGTAGCTATGGGGGCCATCCCGGCCGATTCGATAGGTTTCCCAATTAGAAGGATATTCACCAGGCAGGATAATTTCAGGTTTTTTCTTACCGGGGTAAGTAAGATCAACCCTAAAGAAAAAACGGTAAGCACGGATATTGGCGAGGTTGCTTATGATTACCTGGTTATTGCAACCGGCGCTAATACCAACTTCTTCGGTAACAAAGAAATAGAGCACTTCGCTATGCCGATGAAAAATATACCCGAAGCTCTTAACCTCCGCAGTCTTGTACTACAAAATCTGGAAAAAGCGCTGGTAACCAAAACCTATAATGAAAGGGAGGCCCTCATGACCTTTGTGGTAGTGGGCGGTGGGCCAACCGGTGTGGAATTGTCTGGCGCTTTGGCAGAAATGCGGCAGCTTATTTTAATGAAAGACTATCATGGGCTGAAAAAGCAGCACATGCGTGTTTACCTGATAGAGGGCAAAGACAGATTACTGGCAGCCATGTCAAAGAGGGCGTCAAAAAAAGCGCATGATTATCTTGCGGGCAATTCCGTAACTATCCACAATGGTGTTCACGTGCAAAGTTACAACGGTTATGAATTAAAAGTAGATGATGGCACGGTGATCAATACTCGCAACGTATTTTGGGCGGCAGGAGTAAGAGGAGAAGTGCCGGATGGCGTTCCAGAGGAAATTATCACCAAAGGTACGCGTATAAAAACAGACGAGTTTAGCCGCGTTGAAGGCATGCAGAATATTTTTGCCATTGGCGATGTAGCCGGTATGATAACTGCCGATTACCCGGATGGCCTGCCCGGGGTAGCGCCTGTGGCCATGCAACAGGGTAAACACCTGGCAAAAAATATTGAACATATACTGAAAAATGAGCCGCTTGAACCTTTTAAATATTACGATAAAGGTACGCTGGCAACCATTGGCCGTAACAGGGCGGTGGCCGATTTGGGCAAACTGCATTTTTATGGTTTTATAGCGTGGCTGCTATGGGGGCTTGTACACATACTTAGTTTAGCTGGCTTTAACAACAAGCTAAACGTTTTCGTAACCTGGATATTGAATTATTTCAACAAAAATAGTGATAACCGTCTTGTAGTAAGATATTTCAATACCGAAACAATGATGACCGATCCTGATCCCAAATGACTTACGGCATTTTTATTGATAGGCTTTGCCGGTTAAATTTAACTGGTATATTCGTTTATGGGCCTGTACATGATCATAACCCTGCTGGTAATTGTAAGTGCGGTTTACTCTTATTTAAACGCAAGGATATTCCGTATGCCGGGTACCATAGGTATTGTGAGCATTGCCGTTTGCGTAAGCGCCATTACGATTGTAATGGACAAGATAAATCCCGGCGTTGCGGTTTACCTGAATTCGCTGGTTAAGCATATTAATTTTTCGGGCACTGTACTCGATATTATGCTGGGTTTTCTCCTGTTTGCGGGAGCATTTAACCTTAATAACCGCCGGCTGAAGCGTGAAATGGTACCTGTGCTGATATTGAGTACTGTAAGTGTAATTGCTTCTACCATTATATTTGGGTTCCTGTTTTATGGCGTAACGGTGCTGTTTCACGAGCATATTGCACTTATTTATTGCATGTTGTTCGGCGCTCTGATATCACCTACCGATCCTGTTGCCGTGGGCGCTGTAATAAAAGGCTCGCGGTTACCGGCAAATTTGGAAACAATTATTTCGGGTGAATCATTGTTCAATGACGGAATAGGATTAGTGCTTTACATAACTATACTGGAGTTAACAGAATCCGGCGCTAATCATATCGACTTTGGTGAAACCGCACTGCTGTTCGTTCGTGAAGTTTTTGGCGGATTGGCTTTGGGCGGAGCAATTGGTTACTTAGGCTATCGACTAATGAAATCGATAGTTGACTTTAAGACAATTGTGTTGGTTTCGGTAGGCATGGTGATGGGAATTTCTGTGTTGGCGTCGCAACTGCATGTCTCTATTCCCCTGGCTGCAGTTGCTGCCGGTTTGCTAACGGGGAATCGTTCTATTAACCAGGATAATACGGAGCATTCGCATCAGTCGCTTGAAAAGTTTTGGCAACTCATAGACGAAATGCTGAATACTATACTATTTGTAATGATTGGCCTGCAAATGGTAAATATCCCATACCTGGATTATTACTGGCTAACGGGGTTGATTGCCATACTTGTTATACTGGCCTCACGCTGGCTAAGTATATTGATACCATTAGCGTTTTTAAAGCGAACGTTGAATGTGAAGTTCAGCAGTATTAATATTTTAACGTGGGCAGGTTTAAGGGGAGGAATATCTATCGCTCTGGCGTTGTCGCTGCCTTATACACCCTTCAAGCACATCATCCTTTCGGGTGCTTATTTCATTGTGATATTCTCCATCATTGTACAGGGATTAACGCTGAACAAGGTCATCAACCTTTATTATAAAGAAGAAAAGAAAGAAGATTAGTCAGCTTTACGTTCCGCAGCCATGTACGCAGCAATATCGTTTGCCAGCTTGTCGCTTGAGTGGCTCAACTGGTTAATAATGCTTTCTTTTGCTCTTTCGGGTTTTTCCTGGCTAAGTTTTTTGCGTGCTTTTAAGTCATCAACCACAATTTCGAAAGCAATAATGCCATTCAGCATTTTTAGTTTATAGTCGTGGGATATCTCATTCCATTGTGTAAGATAATCCAGTTCATAAGTTTTAATGGTATCCTCGAGCACGGAAAACTTTCCTTCAACACTATCCAACGCAACACACTGGCCATAAGCCTGTACGGCAATGTAGTTCCATGTGGGCACACTTTCACGCTTTTCGTAGTTTTTGGGCGATATATAGGCGTGTGGCTCCATAAACATCACCAGTACCTTCTGATTAATTAAATTGGCTGATTGAGGATTTGCCTTAGCAATATGCGATAACAATGTGATTTTATCTCCCGCATATTTTACTACAAACGGCAGCGGCGTAGCTACCGGCACACCATCCTGCACCGAAACAAGCGTAGCAAAACTGTATCGTTGCATAAAATCAACGATTTCCTGCTGGCTGGCGAATTGGTTGAAGGTGGGCGTGTACATGGTTTGATAAATAGGATTTTAACTGAGCATTGTCACCCTGAGCTTGTCGAAGGACGAGCGTAAGGCCTTGCCCGCTCAGCTCTTCGACAAGCTCAGACTGACAACCCACGTAGGGTTTTACAACTCTTCCAGCATCGCCTTCAGTACTGCCTGCGCAGCCCACACACGATTACCCGCCTCATGGATAACTACCGAGTTCGGTCCGTCCAGTATCTCGTCAGAAAGCTCCAGATTACGGCGTACGGGCAGGCAATGCATTACCTTAGCATTGTTGGTTATCTTTAGCTTTTCATTGGTCAGCATCCAGTCTTCATTGCCTGGCAATATTTTGCCGTAAGGCTCATAAGCCGACCAATTTTTTACGTAGATGAAATCAGCATTAGCCAGTGCCTCATCCTGGTTATGGGTGATGGTTGCACCTTTGGTGAAATCCGGGCTCAGTTCGTATCCGGCAGGTTGTGCTATTGTAAAATCTACATCTGCTTCGCACATCCATTCGGCAAATGAATTGGGTACAGCTTGCGGTAATGGTTTAATGTGCGGCGCCCATGTCAATACCACTTTCGGGCGGGCATTGGCTTTCAATTCCTCAATCGTCACCAAATCGGCAAGGCTTTGCAGCGGATGGCGCGTTGCCGATTCGAGGCTTACCACCGGAACGCCGCAATATTTTACAAACTTGTTGAACACTTCTTCTGTATAATCCTCGTCGCGGTCTTTTAAGCCGGGGAACGAACGTACACCGATAATATCCACATACTGACCTAAAACGGCCGCCGCCTCGCGCACGTGCTCTACGGTGGTTCCGTTCATAATGGCGCCGTCCTGCAATTCAAGTGCCCAGCCTTCCTTGTCCATATTCAGCACCATTACGTTCATGCCCAGGTTTAGGGCAGCCTTTTGGGTACTCATACGTGTACGCAGGCTTGGGTTAAGGAAAACCAGTCCGATGGTTTTATTTTTCCCAAGCTGTTGAAAAGCATACGGGTCTTTTTTCAATTGCAACGCGCTTGCAGCAAGTGCGTTAATATCGGTAACGTCGTAAACGGAAGTGAATTGTTTCATTTGCCTGTTAAGGTATTTATGCTGAAGCCGTGCAATTATCCGGCTTGTACTACGCTGTTATTTAATACGGTTGTAAATGCCTCTAAAAATCTGTCGGCATGTGCTTTGGTGAGGTTTAGCGCCGGTAATAAACGGATTACATTTGGTTTAGCCTCGCCGGTGAATATGTGGTGCTTGTAAAGCAGGTCTTTACGTGCGCTTGCCAGTTCTTCTGGCAGTTCAATGCCTATCATCAGACCACGGCCGCGTACTTCCTTCACCTGGTCAAACTTTTTCAGTTCGCTAATGAGATAGCCACCCACCTCGGCGGCGTTTTGCATCAGATTATCCTGCTCCATTACTTCCAGCACAGCTAAACCTGCGGCGCAAGCCAAATGGTTGCCGCCGAAAGTAGTGCCCAGCATGCCATAAGCAGGCTGTATTTTAGGCGAAATAATAATGCCGCCAATAGGAAAGCCATTACCCATGCCCTTGGCCATGCTATAGATATCGGCATTAATGCCTGCAAAATCATGCGAGAAGAACTTGCCTGTACGCCCGTAGCCGCATTGCACCGAATCGGCAATAAATACGGCGTTGTACTGATCGCACAGCGAACGGATCTTTTGCAGGAAGCTTTCTTTGGCAACCTGTATACCGCCTACGCCCTGTATGCCTTCGATGATGACAGACGATACTTCATTTTCAGCAAATGCTTTTTCCAAAGCAGCTTCATCCTGCCACGGCAGGAAGATTACGTTGTCGGTTTCATTTACCGGTGCAACGATCTTGGGATTATCCGTAGCGGCAACCGCCAGGGAGGTACGCCCGTGGAACGACTTGCGGAAAGCGATTACTTTCTTTTTACCGTTGTAGAACGAAGCCAGCTTCAGCGCGTTTTCGTTCGCTTCGGCACCTGAGTTACATAAGAACAACTGATAATCATCCTTACCTGAAACCTTGCCCAGCTTTTCGGCCAACTGCGTTTGTAGCGGAATTTCGATAGAGTTTGAATAGAAACCAATTCGGTGCAACTGATCTTCCAATCGCTTCACATAATGCGGGTTTGTGTGGCCAATGGAAATAACCGCGTGCCCGCCATACAGGTCGAGATACTCGGTGCCCTTGTCGTCGTAAACAAGGCTGCCAACACCCTTTACGATGTTGATAGGATTGATCGGATAAACATCAAATAGTTTCATTGTTCAGTGTGTATTTATTATCATCAATATGCTCCGTCATTGCGAGGAACGAAGCAATCTCTGCGTTATGCATTGTTCGTTACCTGTCGCGCAGAGATTGCTTTGTCGTTCGCTCGCACATCCCTGCTCTTTCCGCGCAATGACAGTATTTTATATTAGAAGCCGGTTGCCTTCAAGCGTAGCCCGGCAGTTTCCTCAAGACCAAACAGCAAATTCATATTCTGAACCGCCTGTCCTGAAGCGCCTTTGGTTAAATTGTCAATAATGCTGGTTATCAATAATTTATTTCCATGTTTAGCTACCTGGATAAAGCATTTGTTAGTGTTCACGATCTGCTTCAGGTCGATGTTACGTTTGGTAACATGAGTAAAAGCCGCATCAGCATAAAAATCCTCGAATATTTTAAATGCCTCATCCAAACTCAAATCGCTGTCTAAATAGATAGAAGCGATGATGCCGCGGGTATAATCGCCACGATAAGGGATAAAATTGAGCGTTTGCCCGTAACCAGGCTGCAATTGATTCAACGATTGCCCGATCTCTTTTAAATGCTGATGCTCAAATGCTTTATAAATTGACAGGTTATCATTCCTCCATGTAAAATGCGTGGTAGGAGATGGGCTTTGACCGGCCCCCGTTGAACCTGTTATAGCGGTGATATGTACCTCGCTGTTCAGCTTTCCGTTAGCCGCCAAAGGCAATAAACCTAATTGGAGGCAGGTTGCAAAACAACCCGGATTAGCTATGTTTTGTGCCGATTTTATGGCCTCCTTGTTCATTTCGGGTAAGCCGTACACAAATTGCTTATTGCCAAGTGTTGCATTTGCATTCAGCCTGAAATCCTGGCTTAGATCGATGATCTTAATATGGTCAGGAATATTGGCTACCTCCAGAAACTTCCTGGCATCGCCATGGCCAACGCAAAGGAAAAGTACGTCGATATCAAGCGGCAGGTCGCCGGTAAATTTCAGGTCGGTATCGCCAAACAGGTCTGTATGCACTTCGTAAACATGATTGCCTGCATTGCTTTTACTGTTTACGAAAGCAATTTCAACATTAGGGTGGTTAACCAAAATGCGCAGCATCTCGCCGCCGGTATAGCCTGCTCCGCCAATAATTCCTGCTCTTACCCCCCGGCCCCCTGAAGGGGGAGTTTGAATAATATTTTTTGTATTTTCTATCGAAATTTCCATAAATAAAAGATTATTCCCCCTTTAGGGGGTTAGGGGGCAAATTGATCCTGTCATTTTTTGTAGATGGTGATGAATATAAAATAAATTCGAGATCAGTGTTCTCACGGTTGCTGATCTGGTGCTGTTGTCCGGCCCTGATCTCGATGCCCTGTTCAGGCTTCAATGTGCTTTCCACTCCGTCAATCACAAAGGTTGCTTTACCCCGGAGGATGAAAAAAACCTGGTTAGCCTTTTCGTGATAATGCAGTTGCTCGGCAGTATCAGGCGGCATCAGCTCCTGTTTTACCGATAATGCTTCGGTATCAATAAAGTTCCATCCATAGCAATCGTCGCCCCATTTATAGTGGCTCAAGCATTCGCTTTTGGAGAAAATGGATGCCCCCCGGCCCCCTGAAGGGGGAGTGAAATCAGATGCGGTATTCTTATGGTCTTCAATCATTGTAAAACTTTCAATTTAAAAGTTCCCCCTTCAAGGGGCGGAGGGTGCTTTAACCGTTTACTTTATGATAGATCATTACCTGGTTGCCGAATATTTTCGAGAAGCCTTTTACATCTTCACCGGTCCAGGCGTTGTTCATTTCGCCGTAGCTGCCAAACTTGTTCGACATCAGGTCATGAGCTGATTCAATACCTATTACCTGGAAACGATACGGGTTCAACTGTACGAATACTTTACCCGTTACGTTTTTCTGTGTATCAGTTAAAAATGCCTCGATATTACGCATGATCGGATCATGGAACTGACCTTCGTGCATCCAGTTGCCATAGAATGCAGAAAGCTGGTCTTTCCACGCAAGTTGCCATTTGGTCAACACATGTTTTTCAAGCGTATGGTGTGCTTTGATGATGATCATCGGCGCTGCTGCCTCAAAACCAACACGGCCTTTTATGCCTATAATGGTATCGCCAACGTGTATATCGCGACCGATGCCGTAAGGTTGCGCAATAGCCTGCAAGGCCTGAATAACTTTGGTCGGGTGATCGTATTTAACACCGTCCATTGCAACGAGTTCGCCCTTTTCAAATTCCAGTTCAATGTTCCTGGTTTCGGTTGAAGTAGCCTGCGTAGGCCATGCCTCTTCCGGTAAACCCAAATTTGAAGTCAAAGTTTCCTTACCGCCAACTGATGTACCCCAGATGCCTTTGTTGATAGAATACTTCGCCTTTTCGAAATTCATTTCCACGCCATGTTTCTTCAGGTATTCGATCTCTTCTTCGCGGCTCAGTTTCAGGTCGCGGATAGGGGTAA
>JBQCIS010000099.1:0-7539 GCA_051953515.1 Mucilaginibacter sp. | reverse complement strand
AGCGAGGAGGTTGCTTCGCTGCGCATATCCGCCCGCGATCCGCTCGCAATGACATTGTTTTTATAGCCCACAAAATAGAAAAGCCCCCTTGCGGAGGCCTTTCCAATCAAACTAAACTAACCAATTGTTCCCTTTCGGGATATTATTAATATCTCTTTTTGCGCTCGCCACGATCTTCACGGCGTTTGCCTGAGAAATCGCGGAAACCGCCGCCGTCACGACGTTCGCCGCCGCCATGGTTTCTGTCGCCACGGTGACCGCCATCACGGCGCTCGCCGCCACGGAAACCTCTGTCGCGCCTGTCGCCACCGTCACGGTTGCTGCTCACACCTTCGCCGGCAATTTCAATACGCACCTGGCGTCCTTTGAAATCAATATTCTTAAAGCCGTTGAAAACCTGGTCGACATCGGCATTCTGCACTTCGAAGAACGAGTAAACGCCCTTCACATCTATCTTGCCTACAGTACGGCCACTGATGCGGGTATTGTTACAGATGAAGCCCAGCATTTCGCCGCGGCTAAACTCATCTACCGAACCCAGGTTGATAAACAACCTTGTATAGTCGCTCTTGCCTCCGTTACGTGCATAACGATCGTCGCGGTTGCCTCCACGTTCGCCATCGAAAGACTTGCGGCTATCGTCGAACTGTACGTTCAGGTCAGGTGCGTTTTTGTAATATTCTAAAAAGCGGTTAAACTCCAGCGAAGCAAAACGCTTAATGATATCTTCCTTGCTTAGCTCGGCAAATTCGTCCATAATACGCGGAATGTACTGCTCTATCTGCTGCTCATTCACCTCTACATTGTGTACTTTGTGTACCAGGGCGAACAATTGTTTTTCCACAACGTCGAAACCTGTAGGGATCTCGGCTTTGATAAACTTCTTGCCGATAACACGCTCTATCTGGCGGATCTTGCCCGTTTCCTTAGCGTTGATAATAGCAATGGAAACGCCTGTTTTACCGGCACGGGCTGTACGGCCACTCCGGTGGGTATAGTTCTCAATCTCGTCAGGCAATGAATAGTTAATTACGTGGGTAACGTCGTTAACATCTATACCGCGTGCTGCCACGTCTGTTGCGATGAGCAATTGCAGACTGCGCTCGCGGTAACGTTTCATTACCTTGTCGCGCTGCTGCTGCGAAAGATCGCCGTGCAGCGAGTCGGCATTGTAGCCGTCTTTTATAAGGGCTTCGGCAATTTCCTGCGTCTCGATCTTGGTACGGCAGAAAACGATACCGAATATTTCGGGATTGAAATCAACAATACGTTTAAATGCCGCGTATTTATCGCGTGCTTTTACCACATAGTATTCGTGCTCGATATTGACATTGCCTGTGTTTTTTGAGCCCATGGTCAGTTCGTGCGGATCAGTCATATAGCGATTAGCTATCCTGCGCACTTCAGCCGGCATGGTTGCCGAAAACAGCCAGGTCTTCTTGTCTTCAGGAGTAGTTGACAAGATATTGTCGATATCTTCCTGGAAGCCCATATTCAGCATTTCGTCTGCTTCATCCAGTACCACAAAACGTACGCCTGAAAAGTCGATGGCGTTGCGGTTAATGATGTCGAGCATACGACCAGGTGTAGCCACCACGATCTGTACACCGCGACGGATCTGGCGCAGCTGATCGCCAATGCTGGCACCGCCATAAACCGCCACAATGTGTACATTGGGAATATTTTTGGCGTAGTTTTTCAGATCGTTGGCAATCTGTAAACAAAGTTCGCGAGTTGGGCACAATACCAGTGCCTGGGGGTGATTTTCTTCGAAATCAAGTAATTCCAATAATGGAAGACCAAAAGCAGCAGTTTTACCGGTCCCGGTTTGGGTTAATCCGACAAAATCGTTGCTGCCTGTCAACAAAACCGGAATCGACTGTTCCTGGATGGGCGTTGGTTTTTCGAAACCTAACGCGGAGATGGCATTAACAATATCATGACGGATTCCCAGTTCAATAAAAGGGTTGTTCATGAATTAAAATAACGAATCTGGCACCATTGCCAAATCGGGTGCAAAGGTACAGTTAATTTTTGGCAATTCAAATAGCTGAGGCAAAGCATGTTTTTGATTACGCGGGGGTGACAAAGAAGAATGTCAGAACTCGAATTAAAAGAATTTGTGGAATTATTCGAATTCTGAAATATTCTTCCAATTCAATAAATTCGAGTTCAGGCAATTTGGGCGTTGCAGTGGCAGTAGGTAAGAGAAGTTGCAGTGGCGGTAGCAGTGGCAGTTTTTGGCGGCGGCTCTTGTCCGAAGGATTCCTATGGAGAGAGTGTGTGCGTTTGTCATCCTGAGCTTGTCGAAGGGCGTGCAGGGAGGGGTTATCAAACCAACCCAACTGCCACTATTTACTGCTACCAAAAAGACGGGCGTTGCCGCAGCCTGCGCTAAGGCCCTCGAAGCGGCCGGGCTTTCCGCTCATACGCCCGCAGGCCTTAGGCTCGAAGGCCGGTATCCGCTGCAATCCCTAACGCGGAAAAATCTGAACCATGATTTGTCGGATTAAAAGATTACCCTGATGCAGAAATCAGGTAATCCTCTAATCAAGCGAATCAAGGTTCAGATTCATAAAAGCACGTGTGCGCCAACATTAGCCCTATAACTATATAATAATTGTCTATATTTATGCTGCCAACGATCACAGTTTAAGCAACCTATTCCTATGCGAATTAAAATATCGGATATAATCTTCATAATTGTTGTTGTCCTTTTTACTGTTACGATAATAAAGTTTGATGAGGATGCTCCTTTTAAACCATTATACTGGTTAATCGCCAAATTAGCAGGTGTCACTATCATTTTGTTTTGGGTGGCAATTTCAAGGTTCAAATCAGTAAAAGAAAGCAGGATGTCATATATTTTATCTATATCGGTTTCAATTCTTAGTATTGGATATTTTGCGGGCTATAAAGAAATAGCAAGATATAATAGAGATATACGCCAGGAAAAATTTGGCCTGGTTTTAAACAAGAACAGACAAAAGCTTGGTGTTCCAATCATCCCTGACAATTGGAAGATGCGATACCATTTTAGTGATAGAGAGTTTACCTGGTGGAAAGGTGCAAAGGATACAATCGGGCATTTATCAAAGGATATCGATTTAGATTCTCTAAGCCGGATTATAAGAGAAGATGATAGCTATCATTTTTATCCAAAAAAAGACACCTCCCGCGATTTATTGATTAGCACTTATTACTCGCACAAAAATGATTTGGATTCGATAATCTATTATTTTGAAAATGGCAACAACAGCAGAAAGATAACAAGGCAACAAGCCGACAGCCTCTTTGCAGCAGAAAAAATCGCAAAAGATTATTAAATCTTAAATATTTACAACATAAAAATGGCAGATGTATTAATTGAAAATATTATCGATACCTATCTTCAAAAACTGATCGATGCTGGTATAAATGCAACACCTGACAAGGTAGAATCGAAAATGAGTGCGCCTGGAGATGAAGGAGAAGACGGCTGGTATAAATGGATGCCAATTGCAAGCACGGTTACCGACGAAGAAATAGCGGCCTTTGAAATTAGACTGGGGCATAAGCTCCCGGCAGATTATATCGCTTTTTTAAAGTATAAGCATTTTCATGAACTCATGATCGCCGAAGCTTCATTTTGTCAGCATCCGGTTAACACATGGATGGCTTCTCTCTCTGATATGATATTTAATGGGTATCCGCGAGAATATTTACTTGACCGGGGTCTGATCCCATTCGCAAACTGGAGCGATTGGGGGCTGCTTTGTTTTGATGTGAACAGAAACTTTTTCACGGCAAACTACCCAATAGTCTTATGGGATCACGAAACTGCTGATTGGCATGATGATTTCTGCATAAGCTTTAGGTCGTTAATCAAGAAATTGGATAGTGATGATAAGAAAAGTTGGGAAGCAGAATAACACATCCCCACGCTACCGCAAGCGTCCCGCTTGTGGCTAAGCCGATATACCACCAACCCCTAAAACACCAACTCCAACAAAACCGGACAATGATCCGAATGCCTTGCTTCGGGCAATATTGCCGCGCGTTTAATGTTATCGCGCAGCGGTTTGGTTACCATAGCATAATCGATACGCCAGCCGAGGTTCTTGTTGCGGGCGTTGGCCCTGAAACTCCACCAGGTATAGTTGTGCGGTTCCTGGTTCAGGTGGCGGAAGCTGTCTACAAAGCCCGACTGGATAAAATTCTCCATCCACTCCCGCTCCTCCGGCAAAAAGCCTGACGAGTTGGCGTTTGATTTCGGGTTATGAATATCGATCGGTTTATGGCAGATATTATAATCGCCGCAAACCACCAGGTTAGGGCATTTTGTAGTTATAAGATCGCCCAAATAAGCACCGAATTCTTCCAAAAAACGGTATTTAAACGTCTGCCGCTCATCGCCGCTGGAACCTGAAGGAAAATACACGCTCATTACCGAAACATGGTCGAAATCGATACGGATGCAGCGGCCCTCCCGGTCAAAATCCGGTATGCCGCAACCGTATTCGATATGGTTGGGCAATATCTTGGTAAATATCGCCGTACCGCTGTAGCCCTTCTTCTCTGCCGGGAACCAGTAATGCTGGTACCCTAGCTGGTCTACAAGGCCCAGGTCGGCAATATCATCTTTGGTGGCCTTTATCTCTTGCAAACAAACCACATCTGCATCGGTAGCCTGTAGCCAGGCAAACCAGTTTTTGTTAATAGCCGAGCGGATGCCGTTAACGTTGTATGAAACTATCTTCATGCCCCCTAACCCCCTGAAGGGGGAATTTTTTAATGGTTAATAATAATTTTTTTCAAAATGCTCCTCGCACTCCCCCTTCAGGGGGTTGGGGGGCAAAGCTTATCCATCTCCCTACACTCCTTCTTACTCAACACTTCCACGGTCATGGGTACATCTACCAGCGGACGGTCGTTAGCGTCCTTTTTTACCGCGGCGATCAGATCGACCATATAAATACCGGCAACTACTTCGCCATAAACAGTATAGTTATTATCCAGGTGAGGTGCGCCGCCAACACTGCGGTAATAGGCGCGTTTAAATTCCGGTATCTTTTGCCCTTTCATACGGGTTTGCTCCAGTTTATCCAACTGTTCGTCGGTAAAGCGTTTGCCTTCCACAATATAGAACTGGCAGCCGCTGGATGCTTTCGCAGGGTTATCATCACGCGCGGCAGCCAATACGCCACGTTTATGGAACAGGCTGTCGCGGAACTCTGCCGGGATAGTATAACCCATATCGCCATTGCCCAGTTCGGCACCCGGTTTGGCGTTTTTTGAATCCGGATCGCCGCCCTGTATCATAAAGTCCTGTATCACCCGGTGAAATAACGTACCATTATAAAACCCCTTTTTGGCCAGCTTAATAAAGTTATCACGATGCTGCGGCGTTTCGTTATACAGGCGAATTATGCACTCGCCATAACCGGTTTTAATACGCACATACTGGTTCTTCGGCGGTTTGGCAAAGGCAATTGCGCTGATTAAAATTAAAGCTAATGTTAGTAGTTTTTTCATTTGTAATACATATCATAAATTTAGGTCGTGCCGAACTTGTTTCGGCACCTTACAAACAGGTGATCAGTATACCGGTCAGCGGGCATGTGGGATGCCGAAACAAGTTCGGCATGACGGTTTCTTTACTAAACCCTCACCCTATCTCCTCAAAATAATCAACAATCAACGATTTAATGAGCATTTCCTGTTCGAGCAGGGTATAGCTAGGTACGGCTTTTACGGGTTTCCAGTGCGGCCAGCCATCCTGATCAAGACCTTCTAGTTCGTAAAAGCCCATGGCACTCAGCAGGCGGCAGGTGGCAATGTGCATCAGTTCCTCCTTCTGCCTTTTGCTGAATTTACGCGGGCCCTGCCCCAGTTCCTGTACGCCGATAAGAAAGAGCATTACCTTAATATCAGGCTTTTCGTTGTCAAATTCCGCGGCTATCCGTTCCTGCAGCGCTGTCCATTTCTGGTTTATTTCGGCGGGTTTCATGCCTGTAAAGATACCATTCTGTAACAATTTACTATCAAGGCTGTCTTAATTGCAATATAGTTGCAATTATTGTGTTATTTACATCATAAATGTTTAATTTTGCGCCCGGTTTACCGGCTGACTTGCTTTTGAAAACAAACAAAAAACATATTGTCCTTACCTGGACACTGTTGCTTTGCTTTGCGGCAGGGCAATGGGCTGTTTGGTCGCACCAACATCGTTTCCAGCTGAGTATGGTTAGCCGCCATAGTCAGCCACACACACATAAAACCGTCATCTCAGAAAACTGCCCTCTGTGCGATGCCATGCACTATAGCTCAATGGCTGTTTTCAACATTGTCTATTTTGCGCCGGTAACCGTTAGCAGTTACTTCTATAAAGATGCAAAATACCGGTTCACCAGCATCGCGCTTATCCTTTCAGCCGGGCGTTCGCCA
This sequence comes from Mucilaginibacter sp., assembly GCA_051953515.1. Taxonomy (GTDB): domain Bacteria; phylum Bacteroidota; class Bacteroidia; order Sphingobacteriales; family Sphingobacteriaceae; genus Mucilaginibacter. The sequence goes on along the minus strand of JBQCIS010000099.1, from coordinate 1,113 downwards.
CCAATGGCATAATTACTGCTGCGCTTAACCAAAACAGGTTTTGCCCCTATACAAACTATACGGCAAAAAATGCAAGCATATTTAAGCAAGCCTGCCGCTTTTGTAAACTTGTTTTCAAGTAACTTTATGAAGATCCAAAAAAAATTAACCGCAATAATATCTTTCATCATATTCTGCATGGCAGCATTAAATGTTGCCATTGCAAAAAGCGGCCCTGGACCGGTAGAAACAGACAATCAAACGTTAACCGGTGTAGTAACCGACAAGGTTGATTCAACAGCCCTTCCCGGCGTAACCGTTTCCATTCCCGACCTGCATATAGGTACAGCTACCGACGGCCGCGGCCGGTATACATTAAACCGTGTTCCCAAAGGTTCTTACCTCGTATCATTTAGTTATGTTGGTTATAAAACCTACACCGTGATAGTTGATTTTGCCAATACCTCCCGCCTGGATGTGAGGATGGTGCCCTCATCTATAGAAACAAGTGAAGTTGTGATCACTGGCGTAACCCGGGCCACCGAGATTAAGCGCGACCCTGTGCCCATGGTGGCGGTAAACAAAAATTATATCGATCAGCACTCTGCATCGGGCAACGTGATAGACGAGATCGCTAATTTGCCCGGGGTGAGCGCCGTAACTACCGGACCAAATATCTCCAAGCCATTTATCCACGGACTTGGCTATAACCGCGTAGTAACTGCCGAAGACGGCATCCGCCAGGAAGGCCAGCAATGGGGCGATGAACACGGGATCGAGGTCGACCAAAACTCTATCGACCGCGTGGAAGTGATCAAAGGCCCGGCCAGCTTAAGCTTTGGTTCCGATGCCATTGGCGGTGTGGTAAATCTCATCACCGCGCCGCCGGTACCCGAAGGTAAAATATTGGGCGATGTGCAGGGCGTTTACGGAACGAACAACGGGCTGATCAATGGCTCTTTTAAATTACAGGGCAATAACAATGGCTTTGTTTGGGGAACTGTGGTATCTGAAAAAACTGCCAAAGACTACCAGAACCAGCACGATGGCCGCGTATATGGCACCAACTTCCGTGAAAAAGATGCCCGCGTAATGCTGGGCCTGAATAAAACGTGGGGATATTCTTACCTGAAC
>JBQCIS010000098.1:0-14559 GCA_051953515.1 Mucilaginibacter sp. | reverse complement strand
AGGTGGTTTACCATACCGGCTGGTGGCACGGCTTCAGGCACATCTTCTTACGCGATATGAAGAACGATGTAACCATCGTATTGCTCGGTAACATGGTAAACGGCAGCCTGCTTCACCTCGACGATCTGTTTAAAATGACGGGCATGCCAATAGTACGCAAAAGCGCCTATACGGGTAATGGCGGTGTTGAGGAAGATCAGTAAAACTGTGAATTTTCGGTTCCCCTCTTGAGAGGGGAACTGACATCAACCTATACTTTAAAGCCGCTACGCCCTCCTATGCTTTTTCACCAGGCTCTGGTAGTCGATATAGTATAATATCTTTAGGGAGAAGTTATTGTTCTTAGGTACATGCAGCGTATTCTCGAAGTTTTGGAAATAACTCTGCCTTGCCTGGTCGTTATCGATAAGCGATGAATTTTTCCAGTCGAAGCTCAATTCGCTGCCTGGCGAGATCTCCCAAACGTACAGCATATCAATGTTCCAGTCGTTATAATTCATGTTATTATCTGTACTGAAATGCGTTGACGTAAGCGGCCCGAGTGAGCCATCCTGGTTCAAATCATAATATTGCAGCACATTTAGTTTCGACCAATAATGACGCAGCCTGAAGGTGAAGCCCATCACATCGTTAAAGGTGTATTTAATGTTAAAGATATTCTCAAGCGTATGCACGTTACGCAACGCGAAGATGGGGTTATTACTGGTGCTGTCGACTGTTGAGTACCCCATATTGTTAATGCGCGGCATATAGGAAACGTTTTGCCCGAAAGAAAAGTGATCATTTACACGCAGGGTATAAAACGCCACTATATCGTGCCCGTAACCCCCGTGCGAATAGTACCTACGGTAGAAATAGTTACCTCCCCATGAAAAACGGGCCGATGGATTATTGTTGTAATAGATGCCATAATTCATGTCTTCCGGCGCCTGGTACCATCTTCCAGCCACGCGCGGCTCGTAAAAATCGTTACCCCTGTCGTCATGTTTAAAATTAAGGCCGATATAGGAGAAGTTCTTCAGCTTAAAATCAAACCCCAATACCTGCTGGAACAGTTGGTAAACGGAAGGATAATATCTGCGCGAATAATACATATTACCAAAAACATCCCATTGTGTAAACCAGTGCTTGGGTTTGTAATTGGCGTATGCAAGGTTCAGGTTATGGTCGAAATAATTGTTATTGTTTAGGATACCGAGGTCGTTTGGGTTGTATTTATCGTCTACATGATCTTCGGTAAGTATCCATGTAAAATTACCTGACGCCTTCCCCGCATTCCACTCGTAGCTGTAGCCTGTTGAAGGTTTGGTACCATCGTGGTATCCGTACAGGTTGCTCATCAGTGCAAATCCGCGCAAGGTATAGGTATTTGCCTTGTTATTATACAGGCTGAAAACCATACCACCTACATCGGCAGAGTAATCCTTACCGAAGCGGTCGACATTGGTATTGATAAGTGTTACCGACGAGTTATTGGCCAGGTTCTGGTCCAGCACCAGTATATTGTAGTTGGTATAGGGCGAGGTGCGTAAAAGGCGCTTATTTCCGAGGCTGTCCTGTATCACGGCATCGGTAGGGTCAGTTACCGCGTTGAAAATACCCACGCCAAGCCCTCCGGCCGTACGCCCGGTTATCTTAAAAGCGTTGAGCAGCTTGGTTTCTGTTGGGTTGCTGATTACCTGCTCGCCGGGTTTCAGGTTATTGTAGGCTTCTGAATAATTGATAGGCTGCCCGCCTACCCTGCGCGAATAAAAGATATTGCCTTTGGTGAACAGCTCCGTGCCTTCGGTAAAAAACGGCCGGTTCTCTACATACTTCACTTCAAAAGGCGTAAGGTTCAACACCTTGTTGTCTGACTGTACCTGTCCGAAATCCGGCACCAGCGTCAGGTCGAGTGTAAAGCTTTCGTTAATACCATATTTCACATCCATCCCGCCATCAAACTGCATGGAAGTGTTTTTCAGTCCCGGCGTATTATATGGATAGTGGTTGAGATAAGTTGATATATACGGATAAAAGCCCAGCCGTACCGGCGGCGTAATGTGCTGTATACCGGTAAGATCGCCTTCCTGGTTCACAAAGCCATTCTTTTTGGGGTCTACGGCATTCCAGAACAACTCCTTTTGCAAATACTGCCTGCGGCGCACAAGCTGTATGCCCCAAAACTGTACATCCTTTTTGGCAAAACGCAGCGCAGAGTACGGTATTTTTATTTCGGCTGTCCAGCCCTGTTTGTCGATGTGCGCTTTGCTCAGCCAAACTGCGTTCCAGGTAGGGTCTTCGGTATTGCCGTTGGGGTTTGGCGCATATTTGGCATCGAACTGAACGCCTGCTGCAGTTACGTAAAAACCGACGGCATTTATGCCATCGTGATAACAATCCAGCACCACGCCTACAAAGTCTGATGTACCCACATTATCGCGGTTTACCAATTCATGGGCCACTTTTGAGGTGGTTTCGTACATGCGGGCGCCTACATAAATTGCGTCGTCATCGTATAATATTTTTACTTCTGTACGGTTCTCATTGCTTTCATGCTTGCCCGAAACGGGGCTGAACTCAACAAAATCGGTCGCTATCGGCGCATTTTTCCAGGCATCGTCATCCAGCAGACCGTCTATCTTTGGCGGATTTGTTGTTTTTATGGCGATGGTTTTTTTCACCGTATCCTGTGCAAAAACAGCACCTGCCAAAAACAGGGAGCATATCAGTATAGTTAATTTCATTCGTGTGTTTACCGAAATATCACATAAGATGCGATTTGCAACGAGTGTGTTACAATTTGGGAGGTTAAATCTGGACTAACAACCAATATAGCTTCATTTTCAACAGGTTAATTTTTATGAAGTGGCCAACAACCGGGCATGTAAAATATTTTGTATGTAAAAATTGCATTGCGGGGACAATCAAAAATAGCCGAAACTATTTTATGCATTAACTTCGCCCTTGTTAATTTTAACCACTAAAAAACTACACTATACACTATGATACCAGTAAAAGGATACGCGGCGCAATCGCCGACCTCTGATCTTGCACCATGGGACTTTGAACGCAGGGAAGTTGGCCCGCATGATGTGCAATTTGATATTTTGTATTGCGGGGTTTGTCACTCCGATCTCCACCAGATTAAAAACGACTGGTTTCCGGGTATATTCCCAATGGTACCAGGGCATGAAATTGTTGGTCGCGTGGTTAAGGTAGGCGATCAGGTTACTAAATTTAAAGTAGGCGACCTTGCCGGGACGGGTTGCCTGGTAGATTCATGTTTGCATTGCGAAAATTGTAACCACGACCTGGAGCAATATTGCCTGGAAGGCAACACCCAAACCTACAACGGTATGGAACGCGATGGCTCGATGCCTACTTACGGCGGTTACTCAACCAGCATTGTGGTAAAAGAACACTTTGTGCTGAAGATATCCGAAAAGCTCGACCTGGCTGCTACTGCGCCATTGCTTTGCGCGGGTATCACCACATGGTCGCCATTAAAGCATTGGGGCGTTGGTAAAGGCCACAAGTTGGCGGTATTGGGCTTGGGCGGTTTGGGCCACATGGGCGTTAAATTTGGTGTTGCCCTCGGCGCTGATGTAACCGTATTGAGCACCTCGCCAGAAAAAGAAGCCGATGCAAAAAAATTAGGCGCGCACCATTTTGTGGTAACAAAAGATGCCGAACAGATGAAAGCGGCGTACAATTCGTTCGATTTTATACTCGACACCGTATCGGCACCACACGATTTTAACATGTACTTAGGCTTGCTGAAAACCAATGGCGTAATGATATGCGTAGGCGTACCACCAGAACCTGCACAGGTAGCAGCTTTCAGCCTGATCGGCGGCAGGAAAAGCCTTGCCGGTTCGGGTATAGGCGGCATAAAAGAAACCCAGGAAATGCTTGATTTCTGCGCCGAGAACAATATCGTTTCCGATATAGAAATGATCAACATACAAGACATTACCCAAGCCTACGAACGTATGGTAAAAGGCGATGTACGCTACAGGTTTGTGATTGATATAGCGTCGTTGAAATAAGAAGGATTTGAGACGTGAGATATGAGATTTGAGACAGAATGCCTGTTAAAAATCTCATATCTATATCATTACACATTTTCACGCCTTAAAAAATCTCATATCTCTTATCTCAAATCTCACATCTATTCCCTAAGTTTGCGCCTCAATATAAAATTATGGCTAAGGCATCAGATATAAAGAATGGCAGTATCCTTCGCTTCAATGGCGAATTGGTACAGGTAGAGGAATTTATACACCGCACACCGGGTAACCTTCGCGCTTTTTACCAGGCGCGTATGCGTAACGTAAAAACCGGTAAACTGGTTGAATACCGTTTCCGCACAGATGAGGAGGTTGATATTGCCCGTGTAGAAACCAGCGATTACCAATACCTGTACGAGGATGGCGACGACCTGGTTATTATGGACAACACCACTTTCGATCAGCATAACGTACCTAAATTTTTATTTGGCGAAGGCGTTAAATTCCTGAAAGAAGGCGTAAACGTGATCGTAGCGTTTGAAAGCGATGAACCCATCACCGCCAAGCTGCCATCGTCAGTTGAGCTGGAGATCACTTATACCGAACCGGCAGTGGCAGGCAACACCTCAACCAACGCCATGAAAAATGCTACCGTTGAAACCGGCGCCGAAATAAAAGTGCCGCTGTTCATCAACATAGGCGACAAGGTAAAAATTGATACCGCAAGCGGCGCTTACTCTGAAAGGGTAAAATCATAATCGTCTCCTTCCCCCTGTCCGCAGGACTCCTTCGGAGAAGTGGAATTATAGATAATATTTTTGAAGCTCTCCAAAACGGAGGGCTTTTTTGTTTTTGGGGTAAAATGTCAGAACCATGATTTTTGGAATGAAAGAATCTTCCCGAATTCGAATAGTTCTTTCATTCTATTAATTCGAGTTCAGATAGCCAGGGCGTTTCCCTGCGGGGCGGGCTTTTCGCTCATACTGCACAAGGCCTTAACCGCGAGGCTGGTATCCGCTACAATCCCTAACGCGGCAAAGTTTCATAAAAGCACACGCGGCACGCGTGCGCCAGCACTTGGAGTTCAGATACCAACAGTGAAAAACGCCTAAAAGGATTATTAACTGAAAAATAGTCTTGTTTTGCCGCTTGATTCCTGCCTCTTCCCTATTTCTTGTACGAATAATCGCAAGCCTGGTTAATGGTATGCGGGCCGGTGCCGGTTGTTACGCTAAAATTTACAACAGTGCTCGCATTGAGTGCCGATTGCGTAAGCGAGGTGATCTGTACGGTTGACAGATTGGTTACCGGTGGTGTGCTGGAGCCGGTTACATAGGCGTACCAACCCGCAAATCCGGGTTTAATGCTAAACGCAGTGGTCGAGTAGCTATATGTGCCGGTAATGCTTTGACTTGATGGACCTATGGTTTGCTGTAATGAAGTACCGCCGGTGTTATAAACGCTTGACGCGCTATAGGTGCCATTGCTGTTGAACTGTATGGTGCCATAAGTTGAGCCTATGGGTTTCAAAACCGTGTCGAGCGTGGTAGCATTGTCTACGGTTACCACCACATGCTCCTGCTGCAGCGTCCATTTGGCCACAATGGGGCTTTGTGGATCAGCTGATTTTTTCGACCCGCAGGAGAAAAAGCAAATAGCGCAGGCAAATAGCGAAAAGGTGTACAGCGGTTTCATAGCGTCAGCTTCGTGATTGAGTGTATGTATAAAGTTGCGAAATGTTTTTGAATTAGTGGAAATAAAACGCTACTAAACAGCTAATTACGGGCAAGCGGTTATATTGTGCCTGCGCTCCCGCAAGTGTCCCCGCCTGTGGTAACGATACGCTATATTTTCTTTATACCTACGGGGGGCTTTCAAGCCACAAGCGGGACGCTTGCGGGAGCGAGTGTTTAACCATTAACTATTCTGCTTTCTTATGCCAGCTTGTTTTCTTAATTATTTCCACAAACTCAACAAGATTTCGGGGTGCAGAGAATGCTTCATCGCTATAATAAACTTCATCAAATTCGTGCCAACCGTGGTCTATCCGTTCATCCCAGCTTGGAAAGTGCAGGTCGGGTAGGCACCATTCGTTTGCATAAAACCATAGGCTATTGATCAGGTTTGCGCGTATGAGTGCATCCAACTCGTTAAGGCCGGTCTCGATGCAGTTGAAAAAGGTTATGGTATTGTGCTTTTTGTTATTGTCGCCATCCCGGTAGAGGTATGAAAAGTTGATATATTCCATACCCGAAAATACGCTGCACCTGATCGCCTGTCAATCGGCTATAAGTGAACTTACCCGGCAAACCTGTCATTATGTATCCTCAAAAATTCGGGGTTGGGCGAGTATTTCTTGTAGGGTTTTAGCGGCATCCCGTCATAATCGATAAAATTCTGTTTTATGCTCTCAACGTCCTTGTGCTTATAAAATGTTGGCGATATTTTAACCTTGAAGTCTTCGGTTACGGTGATGAGATGCTTATCGAACGCTTTGTCATGCAGCGCGTTCAATGCTAAGCCGTTCATGGGGCTTAGGCGGTTATCTTTATCCATACTCCACGGCACAATGTGGCTGGCAACAATCAATTCTGTTATTCCGATACCAGTTATACAGCACTGGTTATTGAAATTGGTGAGCACCGCGCCTCTAAAGGCCGACTGATTTACACGCACTTTCACTAAGCGTTGTATTTCGCGGCCATCGGTATGTTTGTACTCGTCCAAATTGATGTTGTATAGTTTCTCAACGGTGGTATCTTGCTTTTTGGCGAGTAGCTTTTCACCCTCAAAAAATAATTCGCCCCAATTTTGCATATACTCATTCCAAACAGTTTCATCTAATTTACTTGCATTAGAAAGTCCTTTGATGCCTCTTGCCTTAAGCAGAGGGTCGAAACTTGCAAAGTTGCCTAGCTTTCGTACAACAGCGCCCACTGAACGGCCAATGAAACCTGCTAATTCTTTTACCTGCGGATTAGAGCTATTCATTTGACCGAAAGTGATCTTTGAATAAAGATTGATAGCAAGTATCAATTCATCCTTTGTCCATAAGGTTTGGCCAGCTTTCATTTAATTGGTGCTTTCTACCTCTAAAAATACATGTTTGCAGTTAATATTCAGGCATTCGTTTATCTGCAACTTTAAGTTAGTGTGGTAAAGATCGGCGAGGACGTCTGTTCGCGTACCGCAGATAGGGCAAGTGGTTGGCTGGTCGGTTATCAAAAAGAAATCCATTGCTGAATTTAGAAAACGAATAGCCGCTCGTCAATCGGAAATAAGTGAATTTCAGTTTCTCGCGAAGAAATCTTTTTAACCACTGGTTGTGTAGCGTTTGTAGCAGGTGTAGCTGTGTATTATGTGCTACAATGCTACATTTTGCAACGGCTATTAAATTACAACCAGCAGATTAACAGGCAAATGCACGATAAAACGCGGATTTGAACCCGAATTTATAGAATTATAAGAATTAACACGGATTCAGGTAATTCATTCAATTCCACAAATTCGGGTTCCGGCAATTATCCGTTTTTCAACATCCATTCTTTAAACTCGTGGAAGTTGTTGGGGAGTTCGGTTGCCTGTTTGGTTTTGTCTTGCAGTTCCTGCACCTGGTCGGGTACGGTAATGCTCCGGGCGATCTCTGCCGGGAATACATCCGGGAACTTGCATGGGTGTGCAGTGGAAAGGAATATGCCGGTGGCTTCGTTGTCTTTGCTTTGTTGTTGCCAGTCGGTCAGGGCTTTCCAGGCGATGGCGGTATGCGGGCACACTACGTATTTGTAGCGCTGGTGTACGGCTTTAATGGCTTCGAGGGTTTGCTCGTCGTTATAGCTGTAGCCGGTAACGAGGGCCCTGAGGGCGTCGGTGTCGTTCTTGAACAGTTCGGCAATGCGCACCCAGTTGCTCGGGTTGCCCACATCCATGGCGTTGCTGAGCGTGGCTACGGATGGTTTTGGCTTGTACTCGCCGGTTTTAAGGAAGGCGGGCACGGTATCGTTGGCGTTGGTGGCAGCGATGAAGTGCTCAACCGGCAGGCCCATTTTCCAGGCGAGCAGTCCAGCGCCGATGTTGCCGAAATTACCGCTCGGTACGCTGAACACCACCTTGCTGTTGCCTGCACGCAGGGCCTGCGAATAGGCATTGAAATAATAGAACGTCTGCGGGATCAATCGTGCGATATTGATAGAGTTTGCCGAGGTGAGGCGAAACTTAGCGTTCAGTTCCGGATCGGTAAAGGCCTGTTTAACTAGGGCCTGGCAATCGTCGAACGTGCCGTCAACTTCCAGCGCGCGGATGTTTTGCCCGTTAGTAGTAAGCTGCTGCTCCTGTATGCCGCTCACTTTTCCCTTTGGATAAAGGATGGTTACGCGGGTATTGGGCACGCCCAAAAAGCCCAGCGCCACGGCGCCGCCGGTATCGCCGCTGGTAGCCACGAGCACGTCGAGCTGTTTCTCGCCTTCTTGCAGGAAGTAGCCCATTACGCGACTCATAAACCTTGCGCCAAAGTCCTTAAACGCCAACGACGGGCCATGGAAAAGCTCAAGCACGTATACTTTCTCGTCCAGCTTTACGATAGGCGCGTAGAAGTTGATGGCGTCGTGAATGATGGCTTGCAGGTCGTCGGCCGGAATATCGTCGCCAATGAGGCTTTGCGCCACGTGATAAGCAATCTCAGGCAGCGAATATTCGTCGAGATGATCGATGAACTTCGCACTCAGGTGCGGAATAACGGCAGGCATGTACAGGCCTTTATCCTGCGGCATGCTGTTGAAAACGGCGTCTTTAAACGAGACACGGGTGGATGGGTTGTTGGTACTGTAGAGTTCCATTTATTTTGAATTTCGAATATCGGATTCTCGATTTCGGATTTAGTTTTTTAATTATCAAAGCATCATTGCGAGCGATAGCGTGGCAATCCTAAAGCGACAGGTAGGCTACTTGCTCGTACCGTCTATCAATCAGAGATTGCCACGCACACGGTCCTGCTCACGCCTCGCAATGACGTGGTTGAGGGCCGGCAGACAGACAATCTCCTTACCCTTTGGCTTTACCCTATCACCCTCGGCCCTTTATCGTTTATGGTTGATACATAGGTATTTGAACCAATGCCAATACCCGTTAGGTGCTTTTGCAGTTTTTGCGTAATGGCGCGGGCAGTTTGCTCATCTTTAGCAAATGCAAACACCGACGGACCAGAACCGGATATGCCAAAGCTTACCGCGCCGAGTTCCATCGCCATTTCCCGCATCTTATAAAAATCAGGGATGAGCATAGATCGTACGGGTTCAACCAGTATATCCTTCATGCTCCGGCCAATCAGGTCAATATCCTGCAAAAACAGGCCGCTTACCAATCCTGCTATGTTACCCCATTGGGTTACGGCGTCTTTCATGGATATTTTATTGCGGATGATCTGCCTTGCCTCACGGGTAGGCACATCTACATCCGGGAACACAATGGCGCACCATAAGTCTTTCGGATGCGGCAATCGCACAATATCCAACGGGTCATAGCTGCGTATCAGAACAAAACCACCCATTAAAGCAGGTGCAACGTTATCGGCATGACCCTGACCGCAAGCCATCTCCTCACCTTTCATAGCAAAAGGAAGCAGTTTGGCTGGGTCGCTGTCGTCGCCTAACAAGGTCTTTATCGCATATAAGCCTGCTACCGTACTCGCCGAGCTGGAGCCCAGACCGCTACCGATAGGCATTTTCTTATGCAGCTCGATATCCAGACCAACATCCAGCCTGTTTACACTTTTCAGATAATGCTGAACGCTTACCGAAACGGTGTTTTTAGCCGGGTCGAGCGGCAAACGGCCATTATCGCCGGTAATTTTGCTGATGGTGATGCCGGGTTTGTCGGTCATGCGCATCACTACTTCGTCGCCGGGTTCGTCAACGGCAAAACCGAGCACATCGAAACCACATACTACGTTTGCAACGGTGGCAGGAGCGAAAACGTGAACGCCATCCCCCCGGCCTCCCGAAGTAGGAGTTTTAGCAGTAACGGCTTTTTCTATATCTATAACTTTATCTTCCATGTCAAATATCTATTTATACACCCATTTAGGGGGTTAGGGGTTAATTCGCACCCACATTTATCAAATCTGCAAACACACCTGCGGCCGTTACTTCCGCGCCGGCGCCCGGGCCCTTTACCACCAGCGGCCGCTCTTTATACCTGTCGGTTGTGAAAGAGATGATGTTATCACTGCCCGACAGGGTGAAGAATGGATGGCTTTCATCCACCATTTGCAAGGTGATGGCAGCTTTGCCGTCTTCCAGTTTACCTATATAGCGCAGCACTTTGCCTTCGCTTTCAGCTTTGGCTTTCAGGTTGGCGAAGTGTGCATCTTCAGCTTTCAGTGCCGCATAAAAATCATCTACCGATTTGGCATCAAGGCAGCTTTGCGGCAGCATATTTTCAATGTGCACGTCGCTTGCTTCCATTTTGTAGCCGGCATCACGCGCAAGGATGAGCATTTTACGCATAAAGTCGGTGCCGCGCAGGTCGTCGCGTGGGTCTGGTTCGGTGTAGCCTTTTTCCTGGGCAACCCTTACCACGTCGTGGAAAGTTACGTTACCCTTAAAGTTATTAAAGATGAAGGAAATAGTGCCCGAAAGTATCGCTTCGATGCGCTGCACACGGTCGCCGCTGCTCATCAGGTCTTTCAGCGTGCGGATAATCGGCAAGCCTGCGCCCACGTTGGTTTCGTAGAAGAAATCAACGCCATGACGGCGCGCCGTATCGCGGAAATTCTGGTATTGCTCATACGATGCCGAATTACCGATCTTGTTGCAGGTAACTACCGAAATATTGTGCTTAAATGCATCTTCGTAAAATGCTATCGGTTTAGGGCTGGCAGTATTGTCAATAAATACGCAGTTTGGCAGGTTCATGCCTTTCATGCGCTCAACAAATTCACGCAGGTCGGCAGGTTCTATTGATTTTTCAAGTTCATCTTCCCAGGTATCTAGTGAAATACCATCCGCATTGAACACCATTTTGCGGGTATTGCTGATACCGGCGATCTTTACCTGTATGCCGTTGTTTTTTTGCAGGTATTCGCTATGGCCATTCAACTGTTTGAACAGCGTTTTGCCGATATTACCTGTGCCGAGGCAGAAAGCATGCAGCGTTTTGGTGAGCTGTACAAAGAAGGCATCGTGTACCGCATTAAGGGCTTTCGACAAGTCGGCAGCCGAGATGATTACCGAAATATTATATTCCGATGAACCCTGTGCAATGGCGCGTACGTTCACCCCATTACGACCAAGCGCATGGAACAATTTTCCTGACACGCCAGGGGTCTGTTTCATGTTCTCGCCCACTACGGCTAATATCGCCAGGCCTTCTTCTACTTCCGGTTTTTCCAATTTGTTTGCCAGCAGTTCAAGCTCAAATTCCTGCTCTATCAGGGCTTTGGCGCGTTCGCCATCTGCCGGGTTAACGGCAAAAGTGATGCTATGCTCTGACGATGACTGAGTGATGAGTATTACATTGATCTGCTCCCTTGCCAGCAACGAGAACAACCTGCCACTGAAACCTGATTTGCCCACCATACCGCTGCCTTCCACATTCAGGAGGCTGATGTTATTGATAGACGAGATACCTTTTATCGGCAGGTTTGATTGTTTACAATCATGACGGATAACCGTACCTGCATGATCAGGCTCGAAAGTATTTTTGATAACGATAGGTATTCTTTTCAGAAAGGCCGGGATCATGGTTGGCGGATAGATCACCTTTGCACCGAAATACGAAAGCTCCATAGCTTCGGTATAAGTTAACTCCGGCAATGAGAAAGCTTTTTTCACCATGCGCGGGTCGGCGGTCATCATACCGTTTACGTCGGTCCATATTTCTATTTCGCTGGCATTTAACGCCGCGCCGAATATCGCAGCGGTATAGTCACTGCCGCCCCGACCAAGCGTAGTAATCTGCCCGGCATCGTTACCTGCAATAAAGCCGGTAACAAACAGCATTTTGTGTTTATTTTCCGCGTAGAAACCGCGTATCAGTTGTTCGGTCAGCTCGGTGTTAACTTTGGCATTGCCAAAGGCACTGTCGGTACGGATCAGTTCTGAAGCATCTACAAATACCGCTTCCGGAAATTGCTGTGCAGCAATGCGGCTCACCATCAGTGTAGAGCAGCGCTCACCGAAGCTCACGATCTGGTCGCGGGTTTTGGCAGTCAGCTCACGCAGGGTATAAACGCCCTGCAGTAACTCTTCCAACTGGTTAAAGTTGATCTTGAGGCGCGTTAAAGCGGGGTTTTGGTGCTGAATATCCAGCAATGCCTTCACCACTTCAAAGTGGCGTGCTTCCAGCTGCGCCAGCTTTTCGGTAAAATCTTTACCGGCAGCAGCATCTTCGGCCATACCGAGCAGCAAGTTGGTAACGCCCCCCATCGCAGAGAGCACCACTATCGGGCGCTCGGTTGAAGTATCTCTGCGTAAAATTTCCAGCAGTGTAGTAATACTGCTTACCGAACCGACCGACGTACCGCCAAATTTTAAAACTTTCATAATGTTAATAAACAAAAACGCCTTCCTCGTTTCGGAGGAAGGCGCTCATTTGGTTCTTGCTATGTTTTACACCATACGATTATCTTCCTCCGGTAATATCCCCGGTGGTAATAATTGTTGTAATAATGGTGCCGTTAATTATCATTGTTTTACGTGTAATTTTTACACGGTGTAAAATAAGCGCTTTATTTCGGGATTGTCAAGGGATTTGGTAGATTTTTATTAGAACCTGGATTAAACAGATTTGTTGGATGAACAGGAGGTGGGCAAATCTCCACTCCGCGTCATTGAGAGGAGCGAGTAGGATTGCGCACACACAGCGACGTGGCAATCTAACCAAAAACTTATTCAATCTTATTCTTTCACTTCTACATTTCTTTTTCCAAACAAAAGCCGCAATTTCTAACTTTACCCATTATGCTGCCATTGCTAACCGCCGACCAGATCCATCAAGCTGATAAATATACTATTGAACACGAACCGGTCAGTTCTGTAAACCTGATGGAACGCGCCTCAAAAGCCTTTGTGAGTTGGTTTGTGAACTGCTTTGCCGATAGAAACCTGTCAATATCCGTTTACTGCGGGACAGGGAACAACGGCGGCGACGGCCTGGCAATTGCCCGCATACTGTACGATCATCAGTACAAAAATATTAATGTTAAGATCACCCGATTTTCTGACAGGTCGACAGATGATTTTAATGCTAATCTTACACGGCTGCCAGCAGCCATCCCGGTAACCGAACTAAAAAAAAACGATGCGATCCCCGCTGAAGACAGCAACATTATTATTGATGCCATGCTGGGTACCGGTATCAATAAACCATTGGCGGGGGATTATGAGCGCCTGGTAAAGTATCTTAACAACCTGCACAAAACGACAGTAGCTGTTGATGTTCCAACGGGTTTCTTTACCGAAGGCGATGTCGATCCGGATGCTACGGCATTAAAAACCGACCTTGTGATCACGTTTCAGCAGCCAAAGATCAATTTTCTGCTGCCTGAAGCCGGGCCGTACCTAAAATGCTGGGAAGCGGTGAATATCGGCATCGACGAAAAATTCATCTGCTCGCTAAATTCGTCATACCAGTTTGTGCAGGAAAAAGACATCCGCAGGATGCTGAAACCGCGTCATCGCTTTAGCAATAAAGGTAGTTACGGGCATGCGCTAATTGTTGCCGGGCAGCCAAAGACGATGGGTGCCGCCTTATTAAGTGCATCAGCCTGCGCACTGGCAGGGAGCGGATTAACAACGGCCTGTGTACCCGAAAGCGGCCTGGTAGCACTAAACAGCTTTATGCCGGAGATTATGGCGGTGATAAGGCAGGGAAACGATCTGCCGGAAATTGCCTGGGATAAGTTTACCGCGATGGGAGTTGGCCCCGGCCTGGGTAACGACGACAATACACTGGCTTTGCTTACCTACATCTTTACCAATTATAAAAAACCGATAGTGATAGATGCCGATGCGCTGAATGTTATTTCGGCACATAAGCCGCTTTGGCAACTCATACCCCAGGGCAGCGTACTAACGCCGCACATGAAGGAGTTTGACCGCCTGTTTGGCGAACATGCCAACTGGTGGCAGCGGCTGCAAACAGCTGTTAATAAAGCAAAAGAACTAAAGCTCTGTATTATACTTAAAAACGACTATACCATAACTGCTACGCCCGAGGGAAAAGCGTATTTTAACTCCACCAGCAACCCGGCTATGGCAAGCGGTGGCATGGGCGATATATTAACGGGAGTGATTGCGGCGCTGTTGGCACAAAATTATACACCTGAAGAAGCCTGTATTATCGGGAATTATATACATGGCAAGGCCGGAGATGAACTGGCATTGCCTAACCGTATGAATGTGGTATTGCCAAGCAAACTCGCAGCACAGTTGCCGGTTACCATGGCAAAATTAATGGGATAAAAAACAAAAAAACGACCGCAAGTATTATACGGTCGTTGTTTATTTACAAATAAAAGCAATTTTAAAAAACGAAATAAATTGAACAAAATTAAAAAAAAATAAAACATTTG
>JBQCIS010000097.1:0-30179 GCA_051953515.1 Mucilaginibacter sp. | reverse complement strand
ATATGGCAAGGATTGCAGGTATTGATTTACCAAATAACAAAAGAGGAGAGATAGGTTTAACTTATATCTACGGCATTGGCCACTCAACTGCACAGCGCATTTTAGATCAGGCTGGTATCGATCGCGATACTAAAGTGAAAGACTGGGATGACGATCAGCTGGCAGCTATCCGTACTATCATCAACGATCAGATTAAGGTAGAAGGTGCTCTTCGCTCTGAAGTTCAGCTGAACATCAAACGCTTAATGGATATCGGTTGCTACCGTGGTACCCGTCACCGTAAAGGTTTACCTCTGCGTGGTCAGCGTACTAAAAACAACTCACGTACCCGTAAAGGTAAACGTAAGACAGTTGCTAACAAGAAAAAAGCTACTAAGTAATAATTAGATATGAGATGTGAGATTTGAGATATGAGAAATATCCGGATCTCACATTTGATGATTAAAAACAATAGGGTGCGAAGTTTTTGAAATGAGATACTAAATCTCACATCTCAAATCTCACATCTCAAACCTCAAAAAAGAAAATGGCTAAAGCTAAAAAAGTTACCAAAAAGCGTATAGTTGTAGTTGACGCTGTAGGCGAAGCACACATCAACGCTACCTTTAACAACATTATCATCACCCTTACCAACAAAAGCGGTCAGGCTATTTCATGGTCGTCTGCCGGTAAAATGGGTTTCAAAGGTTCAAAAAAGAACACTCCTTACGCTGCTTCACAAGCCGCTGCCGATTGCGGTAAAGTAGCTTATGACCTGGGTATGCGTAAAGCCGAAGTGTTTGTAAAAGGTCCTGGTGCAGGCCGCGAGTCTGCTATCCGTACACTGCAAACTGCAGGTATCGAGGTAACTACTATTAAAGATATCACCCCGCTTCCGCACAACGGTTGCCGTCCTTCAAAAAGGAGAAGAGTTTAATTAACAGATTTTTTAAAGCTAAGATTCGACAGCTGTGGGCTGTTTGATACTTTAAAAACAACACAAAAATGGCAAGATACACAGGCCCAAAATCCAAAATTGCGCGTCGTTTCCGTGAGCCGATCTTCGGTCCGGACAAAGCGCTTGAAAAAAAGAACTATCCTCCAGGCATGCACGGTGCTGCCAAAAGAAGAGGTAAACAATCAGAGTACTCTACTCAGTTGCAGGAAAAACAGAAAGTTAAATACACTTACGGTGTATTGGAACGTCAGTTCGAGAACCTGTTCCACCGCGCATCTTCAAAAGAAGGTATTACCGGTGAAAACCTGCTGAAATTCCTGGAAGCACGTCTGGATAACGCTGTATACCGTTTAGGTATCGCGCCAACCCGTTCTGCTGCACGCCAGTTAGTTGGTCACAAACATATTACTGTAAACGGCGAAGTGGTAAATATCGCTTCATACCAGCTGTTAGCTGGCGACGTTGTTGCAGTTCGTGAAAAATCAAAATCGCTTGAAGCCATTGTTAACTCAGTTGCAGGCCGCAAAGTGAACAAGTACAGCTGGCTGGAGTGGGATGCTGCCTCGTTAACCGGTAAGTTCCTTAACTATCCAAACCGCGATGAAATTCCTGAAAACATTAAGGAAAACCTCATCGTCGAGTTGTACTCTAAGTAATAGATATGAGATTTGAGATGTGAGACTTGAGATTAAACCCTCAAGTCTCATATCTCATTTGCGATATAAAATAAATGATAAGGAGGGGATATGAAAACAGAGCAAAGTCTCAATCTCGTATCTCACATCTCAAATCTAAAAAGTAAAACAAATTAAAAAAGGATATAAATGGCAATTTTAGCATTTCAAAAACCAGACAAGGTTATCATGCAGAAATCAACTGATTTTGATGGCACGTTTGAGTTTCGTCCGTTAGAACCAGGTTTCGGTATAACCATTGGTAATGCTCTGCGTCGTATCTTACTTTCATCATTGGAAGGTTATGCGATCACTTCTGTGCGTTTCTCAGGTGTGATGCATGAGTTTTCTACCATAAAAGGTGTTGTTGAAGACGTAACCGAAATTATCCTTAACCTTAAACAGGTTAGGTTTAAGAAAACCGGCGAGTCTGGCGACAGCGAAAAGATATTTGTGATCATCAATGGCCAGGATAACTTCAAGGCAGGCGATGTTACCAAATTCTCAAACAACTTTACGGTTTTAAATCCTGACCTTGTTATCTGTAACATGGACTCGTCAGTAACGCTTGAGATCGAGCTTACTATCAACAAGGGCCGTGGTTACATTTCGAGCGAAGAAAACAAAAATCCTGATGCTAATGTAGGTGTGATCGCTATCGACTCGATCTACACGCCGATCAAAAACGTAAAATATACTATCGAGAACTACCGCGTTGAGCAAAAAACCGACTATGAAAAATTAGTACTGGATATTGCTACCGACGGCTCGATCCACCCTGAAGAAGCGCTTAAAGAAGCAGCAAAGATCCTCATCCAGCACTTTATGCTGTTCAGCGATGAGAACATGATGCTTGAAGCACAGGCTAAGGAAGAAACCAAAGAGGTTGACGAAGAGATCCTGCACATGCGCAAGATCCTGAAAACTGAACTGGTTGACCTTGACCTTTCAGTACGCGCACTGAACTGTCTGAAAGCTGCTGACATCCGCAGCCTTGCTGACTTAGTTTCTTACGACGTAGCGGATATGCTTAAGTTCAGAAACTTCGGTAAAAAATCATTGACTGAGATCCAAGACCTGGTGAAATCAAAAGGCCTTTCTTTTGGTATGAACCTGTCTAAATTTAAGTTAGACGAAGAATAAAGATGTGAGACATGAGATTTGAGATTTGAGACAAAAAAGTAAGTCTCATATCTCAAATCTCAATACTCAAATCTAAATAACCCGCGTAATTCCGAGGCTTGAGTCAACTCGCCGACGGTATGCACGTGCCACAAACAACAAATAAAAATGAGACACGGTAAAAAACACAACCACCTGGGTCGTACCGACAGCCATCGCAAAGCGATGCTCGGTAACATGGCATCTTCGCTTATCCTGCATAAGCGCATCACTACAACATTAGCAAAAGCAAAAGCTTTACGCGTTTATGTTGAACCACTTTTAACAAAATCAAAAGACGATACTACGCACTCACGCCGTACTGTATTCGCTTACCTGCAGAACAAAGATGCAGTTACCGAACTGTTCCGTGACGTTGCTACCAAGATCGCTAACCGTCCGGGTGGCTATACCCGTATCATCAAAATGGAAAACCGTTTAGGTGACAACGCGGAAATGGCACTGATTGAGTTAGTGGATTATAACACCATTTATGGTGGCGATAATGCACAAACCGCTAAGAAAACAACCCGTCGTCGTGGCGGTAAAGGCAAAGGTACTGCTGCTGCTCCGGCTGCTAAAGCTGAAACTGCTGCACCAGCTGCCGAAGTTGTTGAAGAAGCACCAGTAGCAGAAGCACCTGCAGTTGAAGAGGCACCAGCTGCCGAAGCACCTGCCGCAGAGGAAGCTCCTAAAGCTGACAACGAAGAAAACGCAGAAAAAGGCGAATAATTCTATTCCCCTTCAAGCAATAGAAAACGCCCGGTTATTTAATCGGGCGTTTTTGTTTTTTATGTGCAGAGCCTATTTATCCCAAATGTCATTGCGAGGAGCAGCCCGGGAAGTGAGCGATTGGGCGACGAAGCAACCTCCTCGCGTGCAGTTAAGCGGTTGATATAACAACGAGATGACTTCCATCGCCAGGCAAAAACAAATCTTCAATCATACCATCCCTCCCATCCATCCCGGATTCATATCAACAATCAAATCGATCTTCTTCTGTCTTGAACCACCTTTCAACTGCTTTTCTCTTGCAATAGCATCTTGTATCCATTGAAATTCTTCAAAGTATACCAATTTATCACAGTTATATTTCGATGTAAAACCTTTAAATACTTTTTCCTTGTGTTGTAATATTCGTTCTTCAATATTACTGGTAACACCTATGTAGAATACGCTATTGGTTTTGTTGGTTAGAATGTAAATGCAATAGTCGTGATTTTTCATAAAGAAGCATTAATTTATTGTCATTGCGGAGCTACAGACTATAAGTGCGCGGAGCGAAGCAACCCTATCGTGTGGATATAACAAAGCGACGAGGTTGCTTCGCTGCGTATTCCTGCCCTCAATTCCGCTCGCAATGACATGTTTTATAAATGGCAAACTGCCACTGCCTCTTTCCAACTCCCACTACTTATACTGCACCCCTTCCTTCATTACAAAATCAACATCGCGCATTGCTTTAATATCCAGTAACGGGTCACCGTTTACGGCTACAATATCGGCGTATTTGCCTTTGGCGATGCTGCCGGTAACATTGCTAAGGCCTAACAGGTCGGCGGCATTAACGGTGGCACATTTGATGGCTTCCATAGGCGGCATGCCGCCTTCAACCATGTATTGAAATTCGATGGCGTTTTTGCCGTGATCAAATACGCCCGCATCGGTACCGAAGGCGATCTTAACACCGGCTTTGTATGCCCGCGCAAAGGTACCCTGCATTTTTGAGGAAACTTCAATGGCTTTACGAGCAATAACCGGTGGAAAATAACCTGCTTTTTTTGCAGAATCGCCAACCGAATGTCCGGCAATCAGCGTCGGAACATACCAGGTGCCATATTGCTTCATCAGCTTAATATCTTCATCGTCCATAAACGAACCATGCTCAATTGAGGTTACTCCTCCCAATATAGCACGACGGATACCTTCCGCACCATGCGCATGGCAGGCTACTTTCAATCCGTAATCTTTTGCTGTTTCTACCACAGACTTTATTTCATCAATAGTAAATTCGGCGCCGGAGCCATTAGAGCTCAGGTCGAGCACGCCACCCGTTGATGCAATCTTGATCACGTCTGATCCGCGTTTGATCTGTAAGCGTACGGCCTTAACCAATTCTTCAGGGCCATCGGCAACGCCATCATCCGGGCCCATTTTGTGCATTACATCGTCGCGGAAACCATCTGATGGGTCCATGTGGCCACCGCTTGCCGAAATAGCGCGACCGGCGGTAAGCATCCTCGGGCCGATAATATAACCCCGTGCAATGGCATCGCGCATTGCAATGTTAATGCCCGACCCGCCAAGGTCACGCACGGTGGTAAATCCGGCCATTAAGGTAGCTTTGGCATAAATGGTTGAGCGGAATGCAATGGCGGCATCACTCATGGTAAATCCGTCGATAATACCATCCTTGCCAGATCCCTGGTTTTCTAAATGTACATGGCAATCGATCAGGCCGGGCATAACGGTTTTGTCGTGCAAGTCTATCACCTTGTCGGCATTGCTGCCTGTGGTATAGCCTTTCTGGATATCTGTTATCATTTTGCCATCTACCACAATGGTCATTTGCGAAAGCTCGGTATTACTGGTGCCATCTATCAGCTTACCGCATTGTATATAGATTTTTTGGGCGAAGGCGTTGCCGCCGATAAATACAAAGACGATGAATAAAAGTCGTTTCATTGTTTAAAGAATTTAGTTTGAGGTCAATATTTATTTGTACTAATATTAACAAATAATAGGACATAAAAAAGGCGGCCTGTAAAACAAGCCGCCTGTAATTTGGGGAAAGAGTATTACTTAATCTCCGCTGATATCTCCGCTGCCGGATTTCGATTTCATAACGTGTTTCGGGCCGCCTCTGTAGCTTACATCACCCGAACCTGTCACCGAAGCATCAAGATTATTGCTTACATAAAGGCTGGCATCGCCTGAGCCGGAAACATGTACAGAGGTGTTTACTGTTTGCAGATCGCGGGCAGTATAATCGCCGGAGCCTGAAACACTAATCGATGCGTTTTCAGCGTGTCCGGCCAGCTTCATGTCGCCTGAACCGGAAATATTGCACTCAAGGCTTTTTGCATCCACCTTGCCGTATACATCGCCAGAGCCGCTAACCCACAGGCGCAGTTTTGATGAACGGATACCATCTTTAAAATAAACATCGCCGGAGCCGGTGATGCCAATGGCGTTCACCTGGGTCACTACAACATAAACAACCACTTTTTTATGGCCCCACATATCGCCCCAGCCACCCCACGATCCATTCTTGTTATGTATCCTCAAAGTGCCGTTTTCTACTTCTGTAATAATGCGGTCAGCCACGTCGGCCGGTGCATCCACTTTTACCGATTCGTTCGCGCCCTGCGTAATATAAACATCAAATGAGCCGGCTGCATCAATGGCATTAAAGCCGGAAAGATGGCGGTCCTGCACCACATTGCCTGATGCTTCTTTTACCGTATTGCTGCTACGGGCGTACGCATACCCCGTGCCGGTTAACAGTGCTGCTGCAAGTAATATTTTTGATAATGATCTCATGATTCTATGAATATTTATGTGATATATGACAACGCATTAAAAAATATGTTGCATCTCAATTAAAATTATTCAACCAGCACACCAATATAATAGTTGAAGGTATCTACCTCAACATTATCTTTTGTAATGCCGGCGATGTTTACCGGGGTAAAGTATTTGCCAACTTTTACAAAGCTGTACTCGCCGCCTTTGGCTTTTATTTTAACCGGCATATTGAAACCCCGAACCGCGTTTATCCATCTTGCGTATAGCTTACCATCGCGACTTGTGATCTCCAATATCGGAAGATTGGTAGTGTGCAGGTATTGATCGAATACGGTTGATAGATCGATGCCAGCTTCCTTGCTTATGTAGCTGGTAACATCGTCATAAGTAACGGTCTGGTGGTAGAAGGTTTTGTTGAGGCCGCGTAATATGCCGCGCCATTTTTCATCGTCGTTAATGACGGTACGGATCATGTTGAGGATAACAGAGCCTTTGGGGTACATATCTTCAGAGCCTTCCTTGTTTACGCCATACGGACCAACTATCGGCCGGTCGTTGGATATGCCATCGCGCTGGCCATGTACATATTCTTGTCCTGCCTTTTTGCCGTAGAAAGTTTCAACGAACAGCGATTCAGAATAGTCGGTAAAAGATTCGTGTATCCACATATCGCCCAGGTCTTTCGAGGTAATATTATTGCCAAACCATTCGTGGCCACTTTCATGTATAATAATATAATCCCATTTCAAGCCCCAGCCTGTTCCTGAAAGGTCGATACCTTTTTTTGAATATGCCGAATAGTAGCCGTTTACAAAATGGTTGCCATAAGCTGTTCCGCTTTGGTGTTCCATGCCGAGGTGAGGGGTTTCTATCAGCTTATAACCATCCTCATAAAAAGGGTATGGCCCGAACCAATGCTCGTGCGATTGCAGCATACGTTTTACATTCAGGCCGAATTGTTTTTTAGCTTGTTCCAGGTGATAAGGCAATACCCAGTAATCCAGTGTTAGTTTGCCTTTTTCGCCGGCATAGGTATCGCTAAAATGAGTATAGTCGCCAATATTGGCTTCAATATCGTAGTTATTGATCGGGTTGGATACAAACCAGTCGAAACGGGTGTAACCATTTTTAAGGTTGGTAACCTTACGCAGGCGGCCGTTTGAAACATCCTTTAAACCGGTTGGAACGCTGATGCTGATCAATGCGCTGTCAACCTCATCAGCCTGCTGATCCTTGTTCGGCCACCAGATGCTCGCGCCGATGCCCTGGCACGCGGTTGCTACCCAGGGTTTGCCAAGCGAGTCGGTTTGGTACATAATGCCGCCATCCCATGGCGCATTTTTGGCGATGGTTGGATTACCTGAGTAGAAAACGGTAAACTCGTCCCTACTGCCATTGGCAATGGTTTGCGGGAAGGTAACGAACACGGCGTTAAAGTCGCGGCTGAAGGGCAGTTCCTGGCCTTTATAAACCACTTTTTCTACTTTCAGGTTCGAAAAAAGGTCGAACTGCAGTTTATTAAAGTCCTGGGTAGC
The DNA here is from genome assembly GCA_051953515.1 of Mucilaginibacter sp. Taxonomy (GTDB): domain Bacteria; phylum Bacteroidota; class Bacteroidia; order Sphingobacteriales; family Sphingobacteriaceae; genus Mucilaginibacter. The sequence continues at coordinate 22,344 of JBQCIS010000097.1, read as the reverse complement.
CGTAAATTTAAACAATACATTGCCGCTGATGAATTTGTTAGCAATATCAAACTTAATATCGAGGTGATAGAAATTGATATCGTAGCACGCGCGCAATGGCGAATTAAAGTCGCCGCGCAGGGTATCGCCATGCGTAAAGGTTTCTTTTGGCTGGCCCAATTGTGCCTGCGCCTTAAAAGCGAAGAGGGCTAAGGCGATGATGAGTAATCTTTTAAGTTTCATGTGATTTTTGCCGATAAGTTTGTTGGTTTTAATTATTGAAGTACCATTACTTTTATAGATGATGTATGCTGTGCATCGTGATATATCCTGATAGTCGATTTTTGGAAATCCGAGTCCTTTGCTGTGTAAATATCTTCAAATTTCTGCGGATTTCGGTCAACCAACGGAAACCATGAGCTTTGAACCTGTACCATAATGCGGTGCCCTTTGCGGAAGGTATGCGCCACATCTGTCAAGGCATATTTTATTTCGGTTACCTTGCCGGGAACGAATGGTTCGGGCTTTTCAAACGAGTTGCGGAACTTTCCCCTGAATATATCACCGCGTACCATCATCTCGTAACCCCCCATCGTTATATTTTTAGGGTTAGGTACCGGATCGGGGTAATCATCAGGAAATACGTCGATCAGTTTCACTACGTAATCAGCATCGGTATTACTGATAGACGAGAACAAATCAGCAATTACCGGACCGGTGAGCGTAATGTCGTCATTAAGCGGTTCGGTCTGATAGGTTTTTACGTCAGGGCGGCGTTCGGCGAAGCGCTGGTCGTCTACCATATATTCGCGGGTGCGATTTTCCTGCACGCCGGCCTGGTAAGGCACCGGCGCATTCGGATCGCTTACGTATTGATCAAAGCTGCCGCTAACCTTTGGCGGTTCGAAGGAAAGTTTGCCGTTGGGATGCAGATATAAGGTTTTTTCAACCACATCCTTTGGCGGCCATTCGTTAAATTTGTGCCATTGGTTTGATCCGGTGATAAAGATAGTAGCCTTCGGCAGGTCGAGTTTCCCTTCGTCTTTCAGGTAATAATTAAAGAAAGGCAATTCTACGTTTTCCCTATACCATATACTGGTTTCTGAACCAAAGTCCTGGTCGGCAAAATAGCGGCCCTCGCTGCGCTCCCAACCCCCGTGGAACCACGGGCCCATCACCAGCATATTTGGATGGGTTGAGGGATTTTGTTCCTGCAACGCCTTAAAAACATGCAGTGCACCAAAGCAGTCTTCAGCATCAAAAAATCCGCCTACTACCATGGTGGCAGGTTTAATGTTGACCAAATGCGGGCGGATATTCATCGCTTTCCAAAACGAATCATAAGTTGGGTGCGCCATGAGGTCGTTCCAGAACTTAACCGAATCGCCCATGTACTTCTTTTTGAAGTTGGGCAACGCGCCCATACCGAGGTAGAATTTATAGTTGTCTTTTTCTGTATAGCGGATGCCATTCTTAAACTGGTCGGGCGTGAGCGGCTTTAACCGCGGAACCCCAAAACTGGTATAGAACGCAAAGGCGTCCATCATCATAAAGGCGCCGTTGTGGTGAAAATCGTCGCCGATAAACCAGTCGGTAACAGGCGCCTGCGGCGAAACAGCCTTTAGCGCCGGGTGTGCACCTGGCAAAGATGCGGTAGAGTAAAAACCGGGATAAGAGATACCCATTATACCCACACGCCCGTTGTTATCAGGCAGGTTTTTAACCAACCAGTCGATGGTATCATACGTATCGGTGCTTTCGTCAATATCCTTATTGGTTTTGTGTTCAACCTGCGGGCGTACATCCACAAATTTACCTTCGCTCATCCAGCGGCCGCGCACGTCCTCATAAACAAAAATGTATCCTTCTTTGGCAAACAGCATGTTTTGTCCAAGCATTTTTTTGTATTCATTATCGCCATACGGGCCCACATTGTAAGGTGTACGCGTCATGAGGATAGGATATTTTTTTGATTGATCTTTTGGGAGGTAGATGGAGCAGTAAAGCCGGATGCCATCGCGCATGGTGATGTACTTTTCCATCTTGGTATAATTTTGCCGGATGTAAGCGGAGTCGGCGGCGGTTTGAGCAAACAGGCTGGAGCACGCCATTGCCAAACCTAAAAAGAGCAGGAGCTTTTTCATGTGTTTGCAAATCAGTTAAAGTGCTAAAAGTAGTTAAAAAAGTTGGCAGTTCGCTTTGTTGGGTTTAGCCACAGCGTACACAAAGAAAAAGAGTTGAAGAGAATACAGAGGGCTGTTTTAATGTCCCTGCGGGGTTCTCTCGCAGAATAACCTGCGGATATTACGGAGTGAAGCATTTAAATGGATCGCGGCAGTACGTCTGCCTTTATTCGCCCTGTATGACCGGGTGGCCTGAGAACAGCAGGCTGCGACTTTTTAACGGGCGGTTTTTTATAACCCGTATAGGCAATAAAGCCGGCAACAGCAACAAAAATAAATGCCTTTACAACAGGTTTCATTTTTTTAATAGCGATAGATGGGAGAATGCTATATGCACCATTAAGCGCCATGCACATACATGCAGCAGCCATAAGGGCGGATAGTTTATCCCTGTTTAAATCAATAGTTTATAAAAAGAGGAGCGGCTAGTAGTTAATTAAGGAATGCAAAGTTAAATATTTTTTAACTGTAAGTATAATTGCGTTGAACTTGATATTATGTATGTACATGTAAATTTATCAGCCAGATGTCAATATGCTTTACTGCGGATTTCGTTAGCATCTTATAATGTGTAACTTTGCAGGCAAATTACACTACTATGCAATACGATGTTATCGTTATCGGCTCGGGGCCGGGCGGCTATGTGGCCGCTATCCGTTGCGCCCAGCTTGGCTTAAAAACTGCCTGTATCGAAAAATATTCAACCTTTGGCGGCACCTGCCTTAACGTAGGCTGTATACCGTCTAAAGCGCTGCTTGATTCGTCTGAACATTATCACAACGCGGCTCATACTTTCAAAACCCACGGCATCAACCTTGATAATCTGTCGGTTGATATGGCGCAGATGATGAAGCGCAAAACCGAAGTGGTTGCCAAAAATACAGCCGGTATCAGCTTCCTGTTTAAAAAGAACAAGATCGACTCGTATCAGGGTGTAGGTTCATTCAAGGATAAAAACACCATCACCATAAAAAAACCTGACGGCACCGAGCAGGAGATCACGGGTACCAATATTATTATTGCCACCGGCTCAAAACCGTCAAGCCTGCCATTTATCAAGATCGATAAAAAACGCATCATCACCTCTACCGAGGCCTTAACGCTTACTGAAGTACCAAAACACCTGATACTGATCGGCGGCGGTGTGATCGGCCTTGAGTTAGGCTCGGTTTATTCTCGCTTAGGCGCAAAGGTTTCAGTGGTTGAATTTATGGACGGCATTATCCCAACTATGGATAAAGGTTTGGGTAAAGAACTGCAGCGCGTGCTTTCTAAACAGGGCATGGAGTTTTATACCGGTCATAAAGTAACCGGCGCTACTGTTAAAGGCAAGGAAGTGACCGTTACTTTTGATGCGCCAAATGGCGATAAAAAAGAACTGAAAGGCGATTACTGCCTGGTTGCCGTAGGCCGTATAGCTTATACCGACGGCCTGGGTTTAGACAAGATAGGCCTGACCGTGGAAGAACGCGGCAAAAAGATAACGGTTGACGATCATTTGCAAACCAGTGTAAAAGGCGTATATGCTATTGGCGACGTGATCCGCGGCGCCATGCTGGCTCATAAAGCCGAGGATGAAGGTACTTTAGTAGCAGAGCAAATTGCCGGACAGAAACCGCACATTAACTATAACCTGATACCGGGCGTGGTTTACACATGGCCTGAGGTTGCAGCGGTTGGACAAACTGAAGAACAGCTGAAAGAACGCAATATCAAATATAAAGCAGGCTCGTTCCCATTCCGGGCAAGCGGCAGGGCAGTGGCCAGCGGCGACCTGGACGGCTTTGTAAAAGTTTTGGCTGATGCCGAAACCGACGAGATACTGGGCGTGCACATAATTGGCCCGCGTGCTGCAGATATGATAGCCGAAGCTGTAATAGCGATGGAATTCCGCGCATCGGCAGAGGATGTATCACGCGCCAGCCATGCGCACCCAACCTATACTGAAGCATTCCGCGAGGCATGTTTGGGGGCAACGGAAAACAGGGCAATACATATTTAGCCCCCTGCCCCCTGAAGGGCGAGTAAAAATATGAAGAGTGTGATTACCTAATCTCTGATCAACAATCTCTAATCTCTAATGAAAAAGCGGCTCATGAAATAGCCGCTTTTTTTCATTTACCCGGTAACAAATTGTTTAGTTTTGCGTCAAAACAAAAGTTGTAGACCATAATCCTGCTTAATGAAACTGGACAAACGCTTGTGGGTGCTTGTATTTATTTGCGTTATCAATTCGTTAGGCTTTGGTATAATTATTCCGCAGCTATATGCGTATGGTAAAACCTTTGGGCTAAACGGCACCACGCTCGGGTTCTTAATGTCGTCTTTTTCCATTGCACAATTTTTTGCCACGCCGATTTTAGGTTCACTGTCAGACAAGTATGGCCGCAAGCCTTTGCTGGCTATCAGTTTGGTAGGTACCTGTATCTCTTTCCTGATGTTTGCGTGGGCCAATTGCCTTACCATACTGTTCGCCGCCCGTATACTCGACGGACTTACCGGCGGGAATATCTCCGTAGCACAAGCCATTGTATCCGACACATCTACACCGGCCGACAGGGCTAAAAAATTCGGTATCCTAAGCTCTGCATTTGGCGTGGGGTATATTATCGGCCCGGCAATCAGTAGCGCATTAGCCAATTACGGCGAACAGATGCCTTTCTTTTTTGCGGCCATCATATCCTTCCTGGGTATAATGGCTACCATTTTCTTCCTGGAAGAAACGAACGGCGACCGGCGGAAGAAGATAGCAAAGGAAAAGTTTATTAATTTTTCGGCACTCATTACAACCCTTAAGTTGCCTGTTATAGGTACGGCCATCTTCATTAGCTTTTTGCTTACCATGGCGCAATTCTCCATGATACTTGGTTTTCAAGAATTTACGGTTGATGTTTTACACCTATCGTCACGTAGCCTGGGCTATCTGTACACTGCTTTTGCAGCTACGGGTGTGGTGATGCAGTTCTGTATGCAATGGCTGCTGAATATCATTAAGTCGCGTTCGGTGGTTTTGTATCTCTCAACATTTTGTTGTTTTATTGCCATGCTGCTTACCGGGTTTACATCAACCCTTATTCCGTTTACCGTTTGGATATGCATTTATGGGCTGTTTAACGGCCTGCGCAACCCTATGCTTAATGCCATCATTGCCGACAATAACAAGAACCACGGGCAAGGCCGCATACTTGGTGTTAATCAATCCTACATATCATTGGGGCAGATCTTGGGGCCTATCGTCGCAGGGTTTGTTTCGCCATGCTCGGTGCATGATATCTTCTACCTGTCGGCATTTTTTATAGCCGTGGCGTTTGGGCTGACGTTTGTTTTGAAAGGAAAGGAAAGCGCGGTGGTTACTGCGTAAATGATAAATGTTCTTCTGATCGCTACCACAAGCGTCCTCGCCTGTGGTGAATATGCCGGGTAATAGATTATGCTGGAATATATTGTTAGTTTACAATTTAATATTTGGCACCCTGATGTCGACCACAAGCGGGACGCTTACGGGCAATGTCATTAAGTTAAGGGATTGATCTGCCACATGAATAACCCGATCAGCGATCGGTGAGGGCACCGATCGAGGGGAAAATTACCCTGTGGCGGTGTCCTCACCGCCACCTCATGGCTTAACTACCGCAAGCGTCCTCGCTTGTGGGAAATATGCCGGGTAACAGATTATGCCTGATCTGTTATTAGTTTACAATTTGTAGTTTGAAACCTTAATGCCGTCGGCCACAAGCGCGGACGCTTGCGGCCGGCGAACATAATTTATCAGAATTCCTTACACCGCTACCACATGCTTGCCCTTTTTGTAACCAATGGCAGCAAAGTATAAAATGAAAAGGTAGATGGGGATCAATATCCAGTAAGATACCTGCGCGGCCATTTCGGGGCCTAATGCGTTTTTGGATACGTCGACCAACAGACCATAAAGCGGCGGAAACACGGCAGCCCCCGCAATGCCCATAACCAGCAGCGATGAGCCGATCTTGGTAAATCTGCCCAGTCCTGACAGCGCTAACGGCCATATAGCAGGCCACATTAATGAATTTGCTAACCCTAAAAGTGCTATACAGGTTATAGAAGCATATTTCGGCATAAATAAAGCCAGAACGGTAAGTATTGTACCCAATATAGCCGAATAAACCAGCGCCTTTTGCTGTGATATATATTTCGGTATAAAAGCAATGCCGGCAAAATAACCGATCACCATACAAACGAGCGTGCCCGACGCAAAAAAACGCGCCTGCGAAAGCGGAACATGATGTGCAACCCCATAGTTGATAATGGAATCGCCGGCTATTACTTCAGCGCCTACGTACAAGAAAAGCGCAATAACCCCAATAATAAGATGCGGGAACTGGAATATGCTGTTTTTGCCTGAATTGGCGGCGGCAACCGCTTCATCTTCATGATCGGTATCTATTTCAGGCAGGCCGGAAAAGTAAATAAGCACAGCAAGTATTACCAATGCAATGACAATAAGGATATAAGGCAGGATTACCCTTGATGCCAGTTGATTTAACGCGGCTATTTTAGCGGCACCGCTAAGGGTGGCAAGATTAGCGGTAAAGGAATCTATATTGGTTAAAATAACCGACCCGAGGGCAATAGGTGCCAGAACGCCGGCTGATTTATTGAATATACCCATAATGCTGATACGCTTTGCAGCGCTTTCGGGCGGGCCTATAATGGTGATATAGGGATTGGATGCAGATTGTAATACGGCAAGACCAGAACCTTGCACAAAAAGGCCTAAAAGAAAAACTGCGTATATCCTGGTTAAGGCGGCAGGAATAAATATCAACGCGCCAATTGCCATAATTGCCAGGCCAACAGCCATGCCGTTTTTAAAGCCAAATAGTTTAAGTATCCATGCAGATGGTTGTGCCATTAACAGGTAAGCGATGTAAAAAGCAGTAGCTACCAAGTATGACTCGAAGTTGTTTAACTGGCAAGCTATTTTTAGGTAAGGAATGAGTACCCCGTTTAGCCATGTGACGAAACCGAAAATGAAGAACAAAACACCAATTATGATGACAGGGCTAACAGCAGATTTCTTTTGATCAAGCATAACGCTCCAGGCTTTTTAAAAAAATTTAATAAGTAATAATTGTTTCTAAAAATAATTAAAAAACATTTACTTCCAATAAGTATCGGGCTTCTGAATACAAACTGCATAAAATTTCCGAAATTCGCCATTTTCCAAATCAGCATGTTACAGATCCAGCAAAACGTATCGCTCAAAAACTTTAACACTTTTGGTATCGACGCCAAAGCCAGATATTTTGTAGAGATCGGTCATGTTGATGAGCTTGCCGAACTGTTTATGGACCCGCAATGGCAGCAGATGGAGCGCCTGATATTGGGGGGCGGCAGCAATATGCTTTTTGTAAAGGATTTTGAAGGACTGGTTATCCGCATGAATATCCGCGGTATCGAGCACCGCATTAACCACAACGAGGTGCATGTTGAGGCCGGGGCAGGGGAAGTATGGAACGACCTGGTGAACTTTTGTGTAGCACGTGAATATGCCGGGCTGGAAAACCTGAGCCTGATACCCGGTTCGGTAGGGGCATCGCCCATACAAAATATCGGCGCCTATGGTGTTGAGCTAAAAGACGTATTTGAGAGCTGTAAAGCTTTTGAGATAGCTACCGGCAATGTAAAAACATTTGCCAAAGAGGATTGCCGTTTCGGCTATCGCGATAGCGTTTTTAAAAATGAACTGAAGGGCGCATACATTATCACTTGTGTTAAGTTCCGGTTATCGCTTGTGCCTGATGTAAAGCTGCATTACGGCGCTATAAAAGAAGAGTTGGTAAAAAGGGGTATTGCATCGCCCACTATTAAAGATGTTTCGCAGGTGGTATCACATATCCGTGTGTCTAAACTACCCGATCCTTCAACCATCGGCAATGCCGGGAGCTTCTTTAAAAACCCGGTCATTACAAAAACGGCGTTCGAAAAAGTTCATAGTCAATTCCCGGATGTTGTACATTACCACGTTGGAGACGATGTAAAACTGGCTGCCGGATGGCTGATAGAGCAATGCGGATGGAAGGGAAAAGTGGCGGGCCATACCGGCACATGGAAAAACCAGGCGCTTGTTTTGGTAAACCATGGAGATGCAACGGGCGAGGAAGTGTACAGTCTTTCGTCGCAAATCATAGACAGTGTGTACACTAAATTTGGCGTTATGCTGGAGCGTGAAGTGAACGTTATCGGCTAAAAATTAATTATTTCGAAATTTTACCTTTAATCACTTAAGCGAACGAAATTCCGGCAGGAAGGGCTTCTTTTTTCCTTTGCATAAGCATTTGTTTTTCAATAGTTTAATTTATTTTCTTTTCTGTTTGGATTTGAGATAGGGCAAGCAGAATTTTTGCAGTGAATACTGTAATAAGAGCCGTTGCAGGGGCTATTGTTAATGTTACTGGTATCATGTTTGACTACAGAACTGTACAAAAACATTAACAGAATGACAAAGATTGAGTTTAACACCCTTGTATTGCGTCAGGCCGGTTCATTAAGGTCATACGCCCTGCATTTCACACACGATGCAGACGATGCTAACGACCTTGTACAGGATACAATGTTGAAAGCCATCACCTACTATAATAAGTTTAAAGAAGGCACTAATTTGAAGGGGTGGTTATACACCATCATGAAAAATACTTTTATTAATAATTACCGCCGTTTTGTTAAGATGAGCACTTTTGTAACCAAGTCTGACGAGATATCGTCGCCAAACCTGGTATTCAGCTCCACCAAGAACCAGGGTGAATCCAAATTCATCATGGACGACATAAAAAGAGCGCTTGACCGCCTTCCGGAAGATTACTATGTGCCATTTACGATGTATTTCGAGGGCCATAAATATCATGAGATCGCCGATCATCTTAGCATTCCTATCGGCACGGTAAAAACCCGCATCCACGTAGCACGTAAGTTATTGAAGAAGGGTTTGAAGGCCTACGATAACGGAATTAAACGCCCGGTTTACGCCGAAGAGTATTAATATAATCAAATCATCATATACCTATGAAAGCCTGTTTTTAATCGAACAGGCTCTTTTTTTTGCACTAAACTTTGCTAAGGAATATTTTTTGATCAGGGCTGAATGTAGCAGAGTGTAGCATTTGTAGCAGGTGTAGCTTTGTTGCATGCGCTACAATGCTACACTTTAAAGTATGGTTTTGTAAACCAAACAAAAACATAATGATTTTAAATAACACATATTTATTTAACTTTGCTTCCCCATTTTAATGGTATGAAACGACAATGGCTTGTTTGCTCCATAACATGTGTATACTGTTGCGGCCGGTTTATTACCATTGAAAAAAAATTATAACAGATGAAAATTTCGTTTGATTTTGAAAAGCCCCTGGCTGAACTGCAACAGCAGATAGATAAAGTGAAACAGCTGGAGGATAAAAATAATGTGGATATGTCGGGCTCGGTTGCAGAACTGGAAGCTCGTCTGCAGCAAATGCAGAAAGATATATATGCCAACCTTAACGGCTGGCAGAAAGTACAGATATCCCGCCATCCTGAAAGGCCATATACCCTGCAATATATTGAACTGATGTGCGACGATTTTATCGAGTTGCATGGCGACAGAACGGTAGGGGATGATAAGGCGATTGTAGGTGGCTTTGGCACCATAAACGGTCAAACTGTAATGATCATCGGTCATCAGAAAGGGCGCAACACCAAAGAACGTCAGTACCGCAACTTTGGCATGGCTAATCCTGAAGGTTATCGCAAGGCTTTGAGGCTGATGAAAATGGCTGAAAAGTTTAATAAACCGGTGGTTACCCTGATAGATACCCCGGGAGCATTCCCCGGTCTTGAAGCCGAAGAACGCGGACAGGGCGAGGCTATTGCCCGCAACCTGCTGGAAATGTCGGTATTGAAAGTGCCTGTTATCTGTGTTATTATTGGTGAAGGCGCTTCGGGTGGTGCATTGGGTATTGGCATTGGCGATAAAGTGTTGATGCTGGAAAACTCATGGTATTCGGTGATCTCGCCAGAAAACTGCTCAACCATCCTCTGGAAAACATGGGAAAATAAAGAGCGTGCGGCCGAAGTATTAAAGCTTACCTCGAACGAGATGTTAAAAAATAAGCTGATAGACGGCGTAATTAAAGAACCGCTTGGCGGCGCGCACCAGGATCCGGTTGCTATGGCAACAACCCTAAAAAAACATCTCCTGAAAGACCTGAAAGAACTTAAAGAACGCAATGTTGACGAACTGGTTGCGGAGCGTATAGAAAAGTTCTGCTCAATGGGAGTGGTAGTTGAAGGATAAACCAACGCTTGTGTCATTGCGAGCGGGTTTGTGTGAGCCTTTGAGCAGCGAAGCAAACCCGTCGCCTTGTTATTAGATGCGAGGCGGTTGCTTCAGGTTCGTCTCGTTTGTCAACCTGCAAAACTTAGCAACGACAATTTTTTTAATATTCTTTTTATAGACTCAAAAATTCGCCTTATATTTGCATTCCCTTTCAAAAGGGGGAGATTGCCTGATAGTATAATGGTAGTACGACGGTTTTTGGTACCGTTTGTCTAGGTTCGAATCCTGGTCGGGCAACAAAAGAATTTCGGATTTCGGATTTTCAATCCAGGGCTTAGGTTCGGTTGGAAATGAGGAATCCGAAATTTTTTATTGTGGCTGTTGTTAGAGAATTTTGCACTGGATGGTTTTGAGGTAAATCCGAAATCAAAAATCCCAAACCCGAAATTAAAAGATGCCTTTACAATTTAACCCTGTTAAACTATTTGCAGGTTCAGGTACTACCGAGCTGGCAAAAAACATTGCGGCCGCGTACGGACAGGATCTCGGCGAGGTTATTCTATCAAGGTTTAGTGATGGTGAATTCCAACCGCATTTTAACGAATCGGTCCGGGGATGTGACGTGTTCCTGATACAGTCTACCAATCAGCCGACAGATAACCTGATGGAACTGTTGATGATGGTTGACGCTGCCCGCCGTGCTTCGGCACATTATGTTACGGCTGTTATCCCGTACTTCGGGTTGGCCAGGCAGGACAGGAAAGACAAACCACGTGTAGCCATCGGTGCAAAGCTGGTAGCTAATATATTGGTTGCAGCAGGCATTAACCGCATCATGACGATGGACCTGCATGCAGCACAAATACAGGGTTTTTTCGATGTTCCGGTTGATCACCTGGATGCGTCGATCATCTTTGTGCCCTATATAAAAAGCCTTGGCTTGAGTAATTTAACCATTGCTTCGCCCGATATGGGTGGTTCATACAGGGCCCGTACGTTTGCCAAATTCTTCAATGCTGAAGTGGTGATCTGCGATAAGCGCCGTAAACGCGCCAACGAAATAGAGGCAATGACGCTGATTGGTGATGTTACCAACCAGGATATTGTGCTGATAGACGACATTTGCGATACCGCCGGTACACTGGCGAAGGCAGCAGGTTTAATTATGGAACGTGGCGCACGTACAGTAAGGGCGGTTTGTACACACCCGGTATTATCTGGCAAGGCGTATGAAACGATAGAGAATTCCGCGCTGACCGAGCTAATCGTTACTGATACTATTCCGCTGAAACACAAAAGCGAGAAGATAAGGGTATTGTCAACCGCTAAGTTGTTTGCTAACGCGATATCAAACGTAAACGAACACGGCTCAATAAGCCAGTTGTTTAAGGTAGACTAAATAGTCTACGGTCCATGGACGATAGACCATGGCAGAAAAGAAAGAATTAAGATACTCCATGAGTAGTTCATGGACTTTTAAATAAACAAGTAAATTAAAAAATGAAATCAATTGCTATTAGCGGTTCTCTAAGAGAGAACGTAGGGAAACGAGACGCTAAAGAACTGCGTTACCAGAGCCTGGTGCCTGCAGTACTTTATGGTGGTGCTACCCAGACCCACTTTTCAGTGTCCGCAGCTGATTTGAAACCGGTGGTTTATACTCCCGATGTTCATTTCATCGATCTGGAAGTTGCAGGCGTTAAATCACAGGCCATCATTCAGGACCTTCAGTTCCACCCGTTAACCGAGCAGATCCTGCACGTTGACTTTTTACTGCTTGATCCTGCAAAACCAATCACTATCGAAATTCCGGTAAAATTAACCGGCAGCTCACCAGGTGTTAAAGCCGGTGGTAAACTGGTTCAGAAATTAAGGAAACTGCGTGTAAAAGCTTTACCAAAAGATCACCTGGATAATATCGAAGTAAGCATCGAGCCATTGGAAGTTGGTAAATCAGTTAAAGTTAGCGAGGTATCATATCCAAACCTAACTATCCTGAACGCGAAAGAAGATACCATCGTGTCTGTAACCACTTCACGTGCATTGCGCCAGGCAGAGCAGGAAGCTAAAAAATAAGCCCCCCCGGCCCCCTGAAGGGGAGGACAAGGCAATTATTAAAGCCGTGATGACATTGTTATCACGGCTTTACTTTTATAATGATATATTCGCAACCAAATAATTTACAAATTAAAATTCCCCCTTTAGGGGGGCAGGGGCATGAACTATCTAATAGTAGGTTTAGGAAACATAGGGCCGGAATATGCGGATACCCGGCATAATATCGGTTTTATGATATTGGATGAGATGGCAAAGCAGGAAAACGTGAAGTTTCATAATATGCGCCTTGCTTACTATGCCGAGATGCCTTATAAAGGCCGCACGTTATTCCTCATTAAACCTACCACATACATGAACCTGAGTGGCAAGGCACTCAACTACTGGATGAAAGAACTGCGAATACCGGTAGAAAATGTGCTGGTATTGGTGGATGACCTTGCCCTGCCGCTGGGTACTCTGCGCCTGAAACCTAAGGGCAGCGCCGCCGGGCATAACGGGTTAAAGCACATTGAACTTACCCTCGGCCATAACAATTACGCGCGCCTGCGTTTTGGCATTAGCGATAACTACCCCAAAGGCCGGCAGGTAGACTATGTACTAAGCGGGTTTGATGACGACGAACTTCCCGAACTCCCTGCACTTATCGACCGTTCCATCGAAATGATCAAAAGCTTTGCCACCATTGGCACCGAACTCACCATGACCAGGTATAACAAATAGTCGTTCAATTGTTAAAAACAACTATTTTTTTAGTTAAATTTTGTTAAACACTCGGTGGTATTGTAAAAAGTACGATACCTTCATATTGTTTTGTAACGCCTGCTCCTGTCATGTGTCTACCTGATTAAACTTACGCTCGTTTAATGAAAAAAATTCTACTCGCAGCTTTTTGCTGCATGCTTTCGGTCTTGGCTTTTGGTCAGAGTGCAACCACGCCTGTTATTACGGTTAAAGGTGTGGTTATAGATTCGGCCACAAATGCACCGCAGGGCTTTGTTACCGTTGCCATGCAGGATGCAAAAACCCACGCGCCCGTAAGGAGCAATCTTACCAAAGATGATGGCAGTTTCGAGCTAAAGGTACCGGCTATCGGCGAATACCAATTGGCAGTGGTTTTTGTGGGTTATAAAAATAAATTGATCGATATAAAAGGAAGCGGACCTGTGATTGATCTGGGTAAGATCAAAATGCAAACCACATCAAAACAGCTGAAGGAAGTTGCAATAACTGCGGTAAAACCATTGATGGAGCAACAGGTTGACCGCATAGCCTACAATGTGTCTGCCGACCCGGAAGCAAAAGCCATCGACGCGTTAGATATGATGCGCAAAGTGCCTTTGCTAACGGTTGACGCAAATGACAATATCCAACTAAAGGGCAGCGGCAATTATAAAATATTGGTGAATGGAAAAGAATCGGCGCTGTTTGCCCACAATCCGGCTGATGTACTGCGTTCCATGCCGGCGACCAATATTGTTAAAATTGAAGTGATCACTACGCCGCCGGCAAAATATGATGCTGAGGGGTTGACCGGTATCATTAACATTATTACCACCAAAAATGCAGACCAGGGATATAATGTTAATATCAATACACGCTATAATACGGTGTGGGGGCCGGGACTCAATATTAATCCTACCATAAAAACAGGAAAATTTGGGTTTTCAGGTTATATGGGAATAAATAGTCACCCCACAGCTACTAATCCATACCATAATACGGAAACGTTCCTGGCTGATCAGTCGGTGCTTACACAAACCGGTAATTCATCGTTCAATGGCAATTACAAATATTTTTCCGGCGAATTCAGTTATGAGATCGATACCTTAAATCTCCTTACCGCAAACATCAATTACAACTCCGAGCATAATGTACAGGATGTATCGGGCCTAACCCAAACTATTCTGAACAATAACATTAGCCAGCAATATTACCAAAACAACCCGAATACCAACGATAACTCGGGCATAGATGCAACGATCAATTACCAGCTGGGCTTCAAAAAAAGTAAGGATCAGCTGCTTACATTATCGTATCAATACAGTAATTCGCCCGGTACCATAAATAGTGCAACGCTGTTTACAGATACCATTAAATATCCTTTTCCAAACTTCAGGCAATACAATAACTCGGGTAACCGCACCCAAACTGTTCAGGTAGATTATGCGCAACCTTTCAAATACATCAGCCTGGAAGCCGGCGTAAAGGGTATCTTCAGAAATAATTACAGTAATTTTAATGAAGATACCCTGGATAATAAAACCAACGATTACGTACTGAACCCGGAACTTACCAACGATTTTAATTATCACCAGGATGTTTACAGCGCCTATAACTCCTACCAGTTAAAGCTTAACAAGTGGACAGGCAAAGCAGGCTTACGCCTTGAGGAAACAACCATAGATGCCAATTTTGCAGCGGCCAATCCTCCAATTAGTACCAGTTACAGCAATCTTATACCATCGGTATATCTTCAGCGCCAGTTTAAGGGAAGCAGTTTGAGCTTTGGCTTCACACAGCGTATACAACGGCCGGATATTACCCAGTTAAATCCATATCCCGATTCATCAAACCCGCAATTTGTGAGTACCGGCAACCCCAACCTGAAACCGGAACTGGATAATGTATTTGAACTGAACTATAGCCGGTTTACCAGCGGTTCGATAAACCTGGGGTTAAGTTATTCTTTCTCTGATAATGCTATCCAGAATGTATCCACTCCCGGAACGGCCGAGGTAAAGGGCGTAACCCAAAATATTACTTACACTACATACCAAAACCTTGGCAGCAATCGCACGCTTGGTCTTAATCTTAATATTAATTATCCTATAACACCCAAATTAGAGTTTGTAGTGAATGGGTTATTGAATAAGGTATGGTTATCAGGCTATTATAGCGGTACAGAATACCACAATAGCGGCTATTTCAGCAACCTGTTCAGTAATATTGGCTATAAGTTTGATAACGGTTACCGCATAGGTGTAAATGCCGGTTTCTTTACAGGGCAGGTGAACCTGCAAGGAAAATCGAGCTATTTTATTTTCAATCAGTATGTTATCAGTAAGGAATTGTTTAATAAAAAAGCCAGTATAGCAGTTATGACCAATAACCCATGGAGCCGGTACTGGGATCATACTTCCACTATCACTACACCAGATTTTTACCAGGTGAATAACTTTGAAGGTATATATCGTACTTTTGCCATCAGGCTAAATTATAAATTTGGCAAGCTGAACAGCGATATTAAAAGAAACCAGCACAGTATTGAAAATGACGATACTAAAGGCGGTAAAAGCAACAACGGCAACCAATAATCTGATATGAAAGTATACGGTATAACTAATTGCGATACGGTAAAGAAGGCACTCACGTGGCTGAAAAACAATAATGTTGAATATGAATTCCACGACTTTAAGAAACTCGGCATCAGTGATGAGAAACTGAACGAATGGAATGATAAGGCCGGTTACGAAAAATTCCTGAACAAACAAGGCCTTACCTGGAAACAGCTCGACCCGGCGGTAAAAGAAACCATAACCGCAGCGCCCGAAGCCTTGGCTTTGCTGAAGCAAAAGACCAGCATGATAAAGCGACCTGTGATAGAAGACGGCGGCTTTCTGTTCTTCGGCTTTAATGAGGACGTTTATAAGCAGCACTTTAATAAATGATCCCTACGTATTTACAACCACTATCATTTCGACGAACAGGGGATGGGTTGAGTGTAGCGTGAGGAGAAATCTTAGGCGCACTGGCCTTTGATTATACAGGTTAGAAATGACATTTTTTAGTTTGCCCTAACAGTAAGTTGCACTTTTGGTAACAATTATTTTACCGAGACTTGCGCATAGCATTTTTTAGTATCTTGCGTGCAATTAACTGACTATAAATGAGAGTGAAACTGTTAGCTGGTTTTATCCCGGCACTTATCGCTTTGGCAACTGTTAGCCAGGCGCAGCAGCAAACAACTACAAATGCTGCCTCCACTACCCCAGAAAGCAAGTATAATTACCGCGACGCCTTTGGCCCGTTCTTCTACTCAAAGAATGGTAACGAATTTCGTGCGGCTGATGGTCAGCCCGGCCCGAAATACTGGCAGAACCATGCCGATTACCAATTATCGGCTACATTAAATGACCAGACCAACGAGATTACCGGGTCTGAAACGCTTACCTATACCAACAACAGCCCGCAAAAGCTCGGCTTCTTATGGATGTATGTTGAGCAGAACCTGTTCAAACAGGACTCGCGCGGTACCGCTATCGTTCCACCACAGGGCAGCCGTAACTGGGGCAGGGGACAGGTATTTGATGCTGGCGATAAGATAAAATCAGTAAAAGTTGATGGTGTTGATGTTAAATACCTCATTACCGATACCCGTATGCAGGTTTTTCTGCCAAAAGAGCTGGAAGCCAACGGCGGAAAAGTAAAAGTTCAGATTGAATGGTCATTCATTCCGCCCGACTATGGGTCAGACCGTATGGGCGTACAGGATACCAAAAACGGCAAGATATTCCAGATAGCACAATGGTATCCGCGTATGTGCGTATATGACGATGTAATGGGCTGGAACACCCTTCCATATACCGGTCCGGGTGAATTTTATCTGGAATATGGCGATTTTGACCTGAGCATTACCGCACCTGCAAACCATATTGTTGTTTCATCCGGCGAGTTATTGAACCCGCAGGATGTATATACGCCAGAACAGCAGAAACGTTGGGAACAGGCTGAAGAAAGCGAAAAAACAGTGATGATCCGCTCTGCCAGCGAGGTAACAAATCCGGCTTCCCGCCCTTCGGGTAAATCAATGCTCACCTGGCACTTCAGGATCAAGAATGCGCGCGATGCCGCATGGGGATCATCTGCTGCATTTATCATCGACGCTGCCAAGATGGATCTGCCAAGCGGTCGGAAG
The DNA here is from genome assembly GCA_051953515.1 of Mucilaginibacter sp. GTDB lineage: Bacteria > Bacteroidota > Bacteroidia > Sphingobacteriales > Sphingobacteriaceae > Mucilaginibacter. The sequence goes on along the minus strand of JBQCIS010000097.1, from coordinate 4,916 downwards.
GCGATGGCAATATCAGCCTACCCGGTTGAAAGCGCCGGTAACGATGCTTATGGCCGTTCTACTGAATACACTAAAAAATCTATCGAGTTTAACTCCGCTAAATGGTTCGAGTTCACTTACCCGAATGCTACCGTTGTTGCCGGTATAGTTGGCGGTATGGAATATCCCGGCATCGTGTTCTGTAGCTATAAGGCAAAGGGTCGCGGTTTGTGGGGCGTAAACGACCATGAATTTGGCCATAACTGGTTCCCGATGATCGTGGGTTCTAATGAACGTCTTTACGGCTGGATGGATGAAGGCTTCAATACTTTTATCAATACGCTGTCAACTGCTAATTTCAATAACGGCGAATATAAACCCAGCAGGCCGACCGACATGCACCGCATAGGCGCTTACCTGACCTCGCCTGCGCTTGAGCCGGTAATGACCGAACCTGCCGACCTGAAAGAAGCAAACACAGGCGTATTATTATACTTTAAACCAAGCGCCGGACTGGTGCTACTGCGCGAGCAGATACTGGGCGAAGAACGTTTCGACCGCGCATTTAAAACTTATATTGAAAGATGGGCATTTAAACACCCTACACCGGATGATTTCTTCCGCACGATGGAAAATGTATCAGGCGAAACATTGAACTGGTTCTGGCGCGGATGGTTCGTGAATAACTGGCGCTTGGATGTTGCCGTAAGCGATGTAAAATACGTAAACGACGATCCGACCAAAGGTGCGCTGATCACCCTGGATAATCTCGATAAGATGGCAATGCCGGTGATACTGGAAATAAAAACCAAAAGCGGCAAAACTGATCGTGTAAAACTGCCGGTTGAGATTTGGGAACGCTTTAACAGCTTCACTTTCAAATATCCGTCAACCGAAGAAATAGAATCCGTTACCTACGACCCCGACAAAGTTCTCCCTGACTACAACGAGGATAACAATGTTTGGAAAGCGAAATAATTTAAAAGACCCGGTGCAAAGCCGGGTTTTTTGTTTAAGCTACATTTCATCGAGATGTAAAAAAACTATGTCATCTCGAACTTGCATGAGCAAGGTGAATTGCGGCTAAGGGCAGGTGAGAGATCTTTCACATCCCCACGCTGTTCGTTCGAGATGACATTTCTTTAATTCTGTATCACTATTTTAGCCTCATGAACGACATCTCCATAGAGCAAATACGCCCCGAACTCACCTGGCGCTTACGGCAGCAGGTTTTATACCCGCAGCAAAAGCTGTATGAAATGGAGATGGATGAAGATAATAACGGCTATCATTTTGGCGCGTTCCGTAATAATAAGTTGGTAGGTGTGGTATCGTTGTTTCAGCACGAGGACGATTTTCAGTTTCGCAAATTTGCTGTGGATGCATCAGTGCAGAATATGGGCATCGGCTCTGCTATGCTGCAGTATTTTACCGCGTTTGTATTGAACGAGGGCGGCAAACGCTTATGGTGCAATGCGCGGCTTTCTGCTATCCCGTTTTACCTGAAGCATGGTTTTGTGCAAACCGGCGAGCATTTCTCTAAAAACGGTTTCGATTACGAAATACTCGAAAAGCCGTTGACTTAATAAAAAAAAACCGGCCTGTTCAGCGTAGACCGGTTTCAACCAAACTAATTATTTCTGAAAAGAATTTACTTTACCGCAAAGAAACGGTCGCCGCTTAAAGCCAATGTTAACGTATTGATAAAATTTGTGTTAACTACCGCGTTGCCATCGCATTTTCTTCAGCTTTACTATATTTGCCTGAGGCCCGCAATGGGGCTGAATTTAAAATATGGCTAAGAAAAAAGAAGATGCACCTAAGCATGTACCTGTAGTAACAGACCAATCACTCAAGTTTTTTGAGCAGTATATAAATAATCCATCGCCTACCGGTTTCGAGTGGACGGGCCAGAAAATGTGGCTCGATTACATTAAACCTTATATCGACGAATATTATGTAGATAACTATGGCACAGCTGTAGGTATTATTAATAAGGACGCGGCATATAAAGTAGTAATAGAGGCGCATGCCGATGAGATATCATGGTTTGTAAATTACATAACCAGCGATGGTTTAATTTATGTGATCCGCAACGGCGGTTCCGACCATCAGATCGCGCCTTCAAAACGCGTAAATATTCATACCGATAAAGGTATAGTAAAGGCAGTTTTCGGCTGGCCGGCTATTCACACCCGTCTGGGTGGTGAGAAGGAAGAAGCGCCGACACTGAAAAACATATTCCTTGATTGCGGTTGTACCTCAAAAGAAGAGGTGGAGAAGCTGGGCGTTCATGTAGGTTGCGTAATTACCTACGAGGATGAATTTACGGTGTTGAACGACCGCTACTATGTTGGCCGCGCGCTGGATAACCGCGCCGGCGGCTTTATGATAGCCGAGGTAGCCCGGTTATTAAAAGAGAACAAGCAAAAACTGCCTTTCGGCCTTTATATTGTGAATGCCGTACAGGAAGAGATCGGTTTGCGCGGCGCGGAGATGATTGCGCACCATATTAAACCGAATGTTGCCATTGTGACAGACGTTACGCACGATACACAAACGCCCATGATCAGCAAGATTACCCAGGGCGATCTTGCTTGCGGTAAAGGCCCGGTAATTTCTTATGCTCCGGCCGTGCAGAATAATCTGAACAAGTTATTGATAGAATCGGCAGAAAAGGCAAATATTCCGTTCCAGCGCCAGGCATCATCACGCTCAACAGGTACAGATACGGATGCTTTCGCCTACTCAAACGACGGCGTTCCATCGGCGCTGATATCGCTGCCACTGCGTTATATGCACACCACGGTTGAAATGATCCACAAAGAGGATGTTGATAATGTGATAAGGATGATTTACGAAGCTTTACTAAATATTAAGGCCGGTCAGGATTTCAGATATATTAAATAATGGTTCCATCGAAACAATTGACTTAAAAAAATATTATCTCAATCAGTAGAAATATTGAATTAAAAATGTCATCTTTACATTTATAAAATTATCACCCTAAAACATGAAACCAACATTACTGATACTGGCCGCAGGCATGGCCAGCCGCTATGGCAGCATGAAGCAAGTAGATGGCTTTGGTCCGAATGGCGAAACCATCATCGATTACTCGATATATGATGCTATAAAAGCAGGCTTCGGAAAGATCAGCTTTATCATCCGCGAAGAATTTAAAGACAATTTCCAGGCTATATTTGAGCCAAAACTGAAAGGCCGTATAGAAACCGATTACGTTTTCCAAAGCTATGACCTGAAACCGTTCGGTATCGACAAAGAGATTGAGCGTGCAAAACCATGGGGTACCGCTCATGCAGTACTTTCGGCGCGTAACCAGATACATGAGCCATTTTGCGTGATCAATGCTGACGACTACTATGGTTATGATGCCTTTGAAAAGATGGCCAAATTCCTGACCACTGAAGTTGCTGATGATAAATACTCGCTGATAGGTTACCAGATAGACAAAACCTTATCGGAATATGGTTCAGTATCACGTGGTGTATGTAAAGTTGAGAATGGTAATATGGTGGCGATCAATGAGCGTACCGAAGTATATTTTAAAGATGGCGGCGTGGTATATAAAGAAAATGGCGAAGAACATCCGCTATCAACCGATACCCGTGTTTCAATGAATTTCTGGGGCTTTACTCCGGCTGTATTTGAGCAGAGCCTTCCTATGTTCCAGCGTTTTGTTGAGGCTAACGAAAACAATCCTAAGGCTGAGTTCTTCATTCCATTAGTGGCTGACGAACTGATTAAAAGCGGCCAGGCATCATTCAAGGTGATCCCTACCGGATCAAAATGGTTTGGCGTTACTTATAAAGAAGATAAGCCAATTGTGCAGAAAAGCATATCAGAGCTGGTAAACAGCGGTGTGTATCCAAGCAATCTTTGGGCATAGTTATCTGAACCAGGATTTTTGGAATTTAAAGAATTACAGAATATGAAATCCCGCCTTGTGCGGGATTTTTTTGTTTAACTGGTGGTAACATTTTGCAACAGCAATAAGGGCAACAATGCTAAGTTGTTCGTTCGCTGCCTGACCGAACACCTGCGAACAGGTTCCGGACAAACGCCAACCCAGGTGAAACCAAAATCGCAATCGTGCAATCTCAAAAATTATATCGGTAACGTTCCCGAAGATTTTATTACATTTGAAACCACCAATTAGTAAAAAATGAAACGTTATCTCTTTTCGCCCGTTATTCTTTTAATAATTTTTTCATCGGGTCTATTTGCACAGCAACACATGCAGACAGAAATATTAGGGGATGCCCAAAACATTAAACAAAAGGATAATGCGCTGGTGATAAAAACCAAAGAAGCCGAAGCGCGCATCTGGGTTTACTCGCCAACCATCATCAGGGTGAGCATCAGCAAGGAGCATAGCGCGGATAGCTCGTTTGCGGTGATACAGGAGCCTGCGGCGAATATCCAATATAAAGAAACCGGCGACGAGGTGGATGTAACCACTTCTGCATTGACATTGAAGATCAGCAAATCGCCGCTGCGTTTCAGTTTTTATACTGCCGATGGTAAGGTACTGAGCGAAGATGATGCCCGCTATGGCGTGAACTGGCAGGGGACAAGGGTGGTTGATTACCGTAAACTGTACAAAGATGAGCGTTTTATTGGTTTGGGCGAAAAAACCGGTAACCTCGACCGTCGCGGCAGTTCATATACTAATTGGAATACAGATGCGCCCGACCACGGCCCCAAAACCGACCCGCTGTATGAAACTTTCCCGTTCTTTATAGGCATGCACAGCGGCCTGACCTACGGCCTGTTCTTTGATAATACTCACAAAAGCTACTTCGACTTCGGTGCCTCAACCGACGATACCATGAGCTGGTTTGGCGCTGATGCGGGCGACATGAATTATTACTTTTTCGGTGCCCAAAGCGTAGCGCAGATCATTGAAGACTATA
>JBQCIS010000096.1:0-3233 GCA_051953515.1 Mucilaginibacter sp. | reverse complement strand
TCAGCCGGTCATCCATTACTTTCACATCATAACTATTCATGGTATTAACCAGTTTACCGTCTTCATCATAGAAGCGGCAGTTTAACTCCAGATAGTCTTTTTTATCGATACAAATGATCACCTTACTCCAAACCACTGCCGCTTCGGGTTTTGGCAGCATATTAATAATGTAGCAGGAGCGGTTCTGAATAGTTGTATCTCCCGCGATGGTGTGATTATAATCTTCTACCATAGACGATTCCTTAACCAGGTCGTCATTAGTGAAATCCGTTCCCATCCAGTTTTGCCCCATCATGGAAGGCGGAAGCTTTACGGTACGTTCGAGCGAAGGGACCCAGGTCCACACTTCTTTTTTTCTTTTCAGAAACACTACGCCTTTGTCTTTTGCGGGTGCCGTAATGAGTATCATGGCCAGGTTGTTCCCTTTTATCCAGGTTTTGCATTGCATCTCTCTTGTCCAGGTGGGACGAATGGTCCGTATAACCATTTCTGCCTGCATGGTGGTGCCACGCATTTTTTTATCCGCTTTGCTAACGATTTCCGTGGCATTTTGTCCAGCTGCTTTAAGAAAAATGCCGGCTATGAAAATCAGAACCGTTAACCTTTTCATGTGCAAATGCTTTAGATGGGTGAAGATATCAACGGATGATTACGCAGCGATTGAGAAAGATCATTGATTTTTATGATCTGCGGCACGTTAGATATATTCAAAGTGGGTGAAAAGCAATGGCTGAATTTAAATTAGGCTCAATGATCTTAAATATCAGAAGAAACAGGGGAAATGATAAAACGCCTGATTTCATTTAAGAAGTCAGGCGTTTTATTTTTTCTGGTAATAGTTTAGAAATAACAAGGTGCGCCGCTGGCGGTTCGGCTTATCCTAAGTACGCCTGTAATTTCCTTGTTTGTCTGCTGGTGCGCAGTCGTGTTAATGCTTTGTCCTTAATCTGTCTTACCCGTTCACGTGTCAGGTTAAACTTTTCGCCAATTTCTTCCAGGCTGTGCGCGTGCTGATTTTTCAGGCCAAAAAACAATTCCACGATTACTCTTTCATTGGCGTTAAGTATGCGCATGCTTTCGGCCACGTCCACCTGCATCGAATCGTACATCAATTCACTATCGGTACCCGGTTCAGCGCTTTGGAGTACATCCAGTAAGGTATTGTCTTCTTCGCTTGAAAACGGCGTATCATACGAGAGGTGTTTGCCGGCACTTGCCAACGAGCTGGTTACCTTTTCTATGGTAATATCCAGGTCTTCCGCCAGCTCCTCGGGCGTAGGCTGCCTTTCAAATTGCTGTTCTAATTTTGATGCCGCTTTTGCGATTTTAGACAGGTCGGCCGTCTTATTCATCGGCAGACGTACCATACGCGACTGTTCGCCGATAGCCGACAAAATAGACTGACGTATCCACCAAACCGCGTACGATATAAATTTAAAGCCTTTTGTTTCATCAAAACGCTTTGCTGCCTTAACCAAACCCACATTGCCTTCATTAATCAGATCGCCGAGGGTAAGGCCGGAGCTTTGATATTGCTTGGCTACAGAAACAACGAAACGCAGATTGGCGGTGGTCAACCTTTCAAGTGCTGCCTGGTCGCCTTCTTTTATTTTCCTGGTGAGCATTACTTCTTCTTCCGCCGTTACCATCGGAATCTTAGCAATATCAGATAAATATTGGTTCAGTGACGCACTTTCACGATTGGTGATTGACTCACTGATTTTAAGTTGCCTCATATATATATAATAATTTTAAAGTGAATGCTAAAGATTCGGTGAGCCTTAGAATGCGCTAAAGCAAATGACTTCTCTTTGAGATTGCAGCAGATTGCTGGCGCCTGCGGTAAAAAGGGTGTTAAAATCTTCAGCACACAAAGATACGCATACACCTAACATATAGTGTTGATTGAATGTCAGTATTTTAGGAACGGAGCGCGTAGTATCGAAATAGTTTGAACAGCTTCAGAAAAAAAAGTTTGGAAATATAGAAATAGTTGGTAAGTTTGTACTTACCGTAAGCTGTTGCTTACTATTAATGGCTATGAACAGTAATCTGGCATTTAATGCATTAGGAGATCCGACACGACGATCCATTTTCGAGAAATTGCAGCATGGGCCTTTGTCGGTGGTACATATTGCTGAAGGGATGACCGTAAGCCGTCCTGCGGTTTCGCAGCACTTGAAGGTGCTGAAAGAGGCCAGGCTGATTAGCCTTAAGACAGTTGGCAATAGTAATATTTATGAATTAAACCGGGAAGGAATCATCGCAATGCGGAACTATCTGGACAAATTCTGGGATGATGCGCTGGCAAACTTTAAAATACTTGCGGAGCAAACAGAAAAAAACAAGCAAAAGAATACCGATAAAAAATAATTAAATGATTTGCCCGGATTTAGTTGCCGGCAAGCCTGTTCACCTTGTTTACTTACTTTAAAACAAAACCGATATGGAAACGCTCGAATTGAACACCATCGAAAAAGAAATTACCGTTGCTGCCTCACAGCAAACGGCCTTTGAAGTATTTGTTAACCAAATGGGGCTTTGGTGGCCTGCTTCAGGACATAACGAAGATTGCCCGATGGTAAGGGTCGGCCTGGAAGCCAAGGCAGGAGGGCGTTGGATTGGCTACAACGCCGAAGGCAACGAACGGGATCTGGGTAAAGTACTCATTTACGAACCTTATACACTGTTTGCGCTGGACTGGCAGACCGACGCAGCATTTGCGTTTAATCCTGATCTGCATAGCGAGGTGCGTGTAGAATTTACCAGTGAAGGAAAAAATCATACACGGGTGCGCCTGACGCATAAAAATCTTCACCTGTTAGGAAACCGTGAGAATGCCATGGCGATTGACGAAGGATGGGGAGGCATCATGGTGGTTTATCAGCAATTCGCCACCAATTTCAGTACACGTATTCAGGTGGATGCGGATGCTAAAGAAGCGGAGCGAAGGATCAGCGAGGTGTCGGCTTGGTGGGCCAAAAATTTCGAGGGGAAGGCGTCTGGCTTGCGCGATCACTTTACGGTGCATTTCGGTGAAACCTTTGTTACTTTTGAGGTGGTGGATTTGATTCCGGGTGATACGATTGTTTGGGAGGTTAAGGACTGTTACCTGCCCTGGCAGCAAGATAAAACAGAGTGGAACGGCACCAGGGTTGTATGGGAGCTTATTCCGAAAGACGGTGGTACAAAGATCATTATGACACACATTGGTTTGACACCGGAACAGGAAT
>JBQCIS010000095.1:0-10550 GCA_051953515.1 Mucilaginibacter sp. | reverse complement strand
CATGTAATCTTCCATGCGTTGCTGAAACTTGGATTTTTTCTGCGTTTCAGGTTTTTTCTTATTCTCCTGGATCTGGCTGTGGATTTTCTCATCGTTAACCCATTGGCGGATCAGAAACTGCTGGGCAAAGCTTAACATGTTTGCACAGAAATAATAATAGTTCAAACCGGCCGGATAGCTGTTCAGAACGCCGAGGAAAATAATAGGCGAAATGTATCCGATATATTTCATCTGTCCGGTAGCGCCCGATATCTGGTTGTTGAAATAAGTATAAATGAGCGTAGAAATGGTCATCAGCACGCACATTAAGCTTAAGTGGTTGCCAATGAATGGTAAGTTAGCGTGCCATGTGATGAACGAGTCGTAGGTTGAAAGGTCGTGCATCCACAGAAAAGATTGTCCGCGCAGCTCAAATAACTCCGGGAAGAACCGGAAGAATGCGAAAACGATCGGCATCTGTATCACCAACGGTAAACAGCCGCCTAACGGGTTCACCCCGGCCTTTTTGTACAGCTTCATGTATTCCTGCTGCAGCAGGGTAGGATTATCTTCGCCAACCTTTGTTTTTATCTCATCCATTTCCGGCTTCAGCACACGCATTTTAGCCATTGACAGGTATGATTTATAAGTAAGCGGCGACAATACCAATTTTAGTAATACGGTGAGCGCCAGAATAATAAGACCATAGCTCCAGTTGAACTGTTTAAGGAAGTTAAATACAGGCAATACCCCAAAACGGTTGATGTATTTAAGCGGTCCCCAACCCAGATTGATCTGTTTGTCGAGGTTGTAGCCTTCCTGTTTCAGGATGTTAAACTGGTTCGGGCTAAAATAGAATGCCATTGGGTAAACACCCGCGCTATTACGAGCCAGTTGCATATTAGCATGCATTTCTCTTACTTCATTATGCTGGCTGGTGTCGGTATTTTGACCAACAGTAGCTTTGCTAAAGCCTTCCTGAGATAATAACGCGCTTGAAAAGAAGTGTGCCTTGAATGATAACCATTGCACTTTTTTCCCGGCAATAGTGGTGCTGTCTTCAGGTTTCGCCTCGCTTAAATAATCAACGTTATCATCGGTTGTGTTGTAGTATACCGAAGTGTACCTGCGCTCCTGCTCAATATCCTTTTCCTGGTTGTGCATAGCCGTTGCCCAATTGATATTGATGATGCCACTATTAGCCACCACATTATCCATACCGGTGGCTTTTACTGTAAAACCAACTTTAAATCCTTCGCCGCCCAGCGTATAGGTATAATCGATATACTGGGTTGCGCTGTAGCTTAGGCGCATAGTAACCGATGTTGAATCCTTGCCAGCTACGGTAGTATCGTGCGAAGCGGTAGTAAAGTACAGGTTATTGGTATTGAAGGTTTGCGCACCCGTTGGCAGTGTAATGCCAAACTCGTTTTCTTCGCCATCAAACAGGATAACCGGTTTTTTGTAAAAGGTCTGGTAGTTTTTCAGCTCAACTGAATATATCCTGCCGCCATGATTGGTCAGCTTTACGCGGATATCTTTGTTCTCAATGGTAACAAACTTTTCAGTGCCGGTTATAGCGCCGCCAAACGGACCCTTTAACTGCGCTGAATCTGCTGCTTTTGCCACAGCGGAATCAACTTTATGCGGGATCACGGGGCCGGGGCCTTTGGCCAAATGTTTCTTTATCGAATCGGCATGCAGTCTTTGCTTTTCTTTAGCGATCTCCTGCTTTGATGGCTTCATCAAATAAAAAGACCCGAAAACAATGAGCATGATCAGGAATAACCCTGTAAACGTATTTCTATCCATTAGTATCCAAACAATTACTTATCGCTTGCGTGCATAAGCCAGCGAAGCGGCGACAAAGTTAATAAAAAGTGGATGAGGATTAGCAACAGTTGATTTTAATTCGGGATGAAACTGACTACCAACGAAATCCGGGTGATTTTTGAGCTCAACTATCTCTACAAGGCTGTTGTCAGGATTGATGCCGGTTGGCAGCATGCCTGCTTCTTCATATTGCTTCAGATACTGGTTGTTAAACTCATAACGGTGCCTGTGGCGTTCGCTGATATGCGATTTGCCGTAGATAGCGGCTACTTTGCTGCCCTTTTTCAGAGTACAAGGGTATGCGCCCAAACGCATGGTGCCGCCTTTGTTCACTACCTTTTTCTGCTCTTCCATCATACTGATCACCGGGTTAGGGGTATCAGCGTTCATTTCAATACTGTTAGCATCGGTAAGTCCTAAAACATTTCTGCCAAATTCAACCACGGCACACTGCATACCAAGGCATATACCAAAGAATGGGATATTGTTTTCGCGCACATGTTTAATGGCTGCTATTTTACCCTCAAAGCCGCGCTCGCCGAAGCCTGGAGCAACCAATACACCGTGCAGGCCTTTTAATCGCTCAACCGCGTTTTCAGGCGTTAACTGCTCCGAATGTATATAATCTACCTTCACTTTGCACTCATTGTATGAGCCCGCATGGGTAAAGGCTTCAACGATTGATTTGTAAGCATCCGGCAGCTCCACGTATTTACCCACAAGGCCGATACGTACTTCAGAAGTAGGGTTTTTCAAGCGGCCGAGGAAGTCTTTCCAACTTTCCAGATCGGGTTCGTTCTTGTGCGATAATTTCAGTTTGGTAAGTACAGTTTTATCTAACTGCTCTTTCAACATCAGGAGAGGTACATCATAAATAGTTGACGCATCGATGGATTCAACTACGGCGTTAATATTTACGTTACAGAACAGCGCGATCTTTTTGCGGATATCCATATTGATGTGATGTTCGGTACGGCAAACCAGTATATCAGGCTGAATACCGTATTCCAACAGCATTTTTACCGAGTGCTGGGTTGGCTTAGTCTTTAATTCGCCCGCAGCTGCAAGGAAAGGGATCAGTGTTAAGTGGATTACCAATGAGTTGCTTGAGCCGATCTCCCACCTGAACTGGCGCACTGCCTCAATGTATGGCAGCGATTCTATATCGCCCACGGTACCGCCTAACTCGGTGATCACGATGTCATAATCGCCGCTTTCGCCCAGTATGCGAATGTTGCGTTTAATCTCGTCGGTAATGTGAGGTACCACCTGCACGGTCTTACCCAAAAATGCACCTTCGCGCTCGCGATTGATCACATTCTGATAAATGCGGCCGGTAGTAATGTTGTTGGCCTGCGACGTTGGCGTGTTCAGGAAGCGCTCATAATGACCAAGGTCGAGGTCGGTCTCGGCGCCGTCTTCGGTAACGTAGCATTCACCATGCTCATAGGGGTTTAATGTCCCCGGATCGATGTTGATATAGGGATCGAACTTCTGGATGGTTACGCGGTATCCGCGAGACTGTAAGAGCTTGGCTAATGAGGCTGAAATAATACCTTTTCCCAGCGATGAGGTAACGCCGCCCGTAACAAAAATATACTTGGTCATAAAAATTTTTCTGGATTTGAGGGCCGTTTTTCATGCGCCTCAAATGTTTTTGTACGGGATACAAAGGTAACAAAATTTAGCGATTTTTTACATTTGTTGAGAAAATAGGATGGGTGTGGAATACCCATGCTTGATATTGTAATGCAATATAATTAATGCTGACCTTTTAAAGCCATGTCCTGATCGTATTGCTTGATAAGTTCCCGGATAGCTTCAAAGCTGAAACTTTTTCCATCCATGTAATTAGCAACTAGCTGTGGGTCATCCGCAAGCATATCAGCCAGCTCATTTTTACGCTTACTGCGACTTGGGCCAACAAGATAATAATAGCTTGATTTAAGCAGGGTAGGCGGTGAATCATCCTTGCTTATGTACCAATTGGTAGTAGTAAACGTATTGCCGGAAAAAAAATTACCGGTAGTTTGTTTACCTTCATATAGGCATATTCTTCCGTATTCTATTCTTCTCGCAAAAGCGTATGGTCGCATGCTGCTCGATTTTATTACACGACAAACATTCGAGTCTATCCGAAATTCTTTAACATCCTCGGGCATGAGTGTGGTAAATTTGTCTTTATCATTTTGCCTAAACTTAATGGCCATGCCTATGGCCGCAATTTTAATTTTTACACAATGAATGGTATCGTTATTTTCGGTAATGATATAACAACATTGCTGAGCAAAAACATTACAAGTGAAAAAGATAGCAATTGCCAATAAATGGATTTTTTTCATTGTGATAAAAGGCTTAGTAATACCGCTGCAATATATAAACTTTAGGCAGATATAGAAAAGCTATTGCCCTTTATACTCATAAATCGATCCTTCAGGAAATTTATACAGCAGCTTCAAATTCTCCCGCTGCTGAATATCCTTAATGCCGATCAGTTCCGGGTTATCCAGCGCATTAAACCAGATGAGGTAATAATGTTTTACCTTAAAAAACTGGTCGACCGTATTGGTGAAATACCGGTGTGGTAAAAGTTTGGCAGTGCCACCTGTAAAGAAATAAACCGCTTCGTCGGCATCGGTAAATTTGGGCACGCCGGGCTGGTAAATATTGGGGTGTGTTTTCAGAAAGGTGATAAACGGTTTGCCGTTCCAGTCGTCGTCAGAATAGCCCGGTACGCCGTAATCATTTTCATCATCATAACGCTGGTAATCAACCGACGCGGTGGAATACTCAAACAGCAGCATCAATGCAACAAATGGTATGGCAAAAGCCAGTTGCTTGTTAAGTTTTACGCCTTTTAGCGCATCAGGTACCCAACAGGTAATGCCGATCAGCATGCTCACAAATACCGGCGACATCAGCCTGCTGTTCAATGGCTCAAACCGCGAGAAGGTGGCCAGCACAGGCAGAAATACCGCATAAACCAAAGCAAACATGGTAATAATCCCTTCGGGCCTGTTTAGCTTGTCTTTTGAAAAGCGCCAAACCAATATAGCAACCAACGCGAATATAATGAGGCACGCAATAGCGATGCCATATTGGTGCATGGAATCGGGCAATCCCATCCAGTCGCTGTAAGTGCTTCCGGTATAAAACAGGTTTTTGCTTAATGGGGTGATGGATGGTTCCCTTGTTCCTGTGCTTAACCCGGATGACAGGCGGTTTTTTATCAGGTTGAGCACCAGTAGTGTGATGGACGAAAAGCCAAACAGCAGTATATGGTATATCTTTCTGCGTATGGGCAGTTCCTTATCCAGCAAAAGCATCATGCCACCTGCCATGATGAGTGTAACACCAATATAACGGGTAATGCAGGCAACTGCCGTAAGCAGGCATACCCACAGCAAACTTTTGGTGGTGCGTTTTAATAGATATTGACGGTAAATGATTGGGAACAGTACAACCTCTAAAATAAATAAGGTTTCCGACCATAAATAAGTGTAAATCTCCAGCAAGGCAGGGCTAACTATCAGGGCTATCAGTATCAGCCATTTGTAAACAACTGATTTTGTATCAAATTTAGATATGGTATAACCAGTGAAAAATATTACTGCACCAAACAAAATACCATTAATAACAGGCGCTGCGCTGAAGGTGCTCGCGCCGCCTGTAATAAACATGCAGATGCTTAAAAAGAAAGGATAAAATACCGGGAAGAAAACCAGCGGTCCGCCGTTAAAGGTAATGAGCGTGCCGTGTTCATAAATATTGCGCGCCGTGCTGGCATACATAATAGAATCAGGCGAAATACCTACGCCGCTGTATTTAGTGTAAATATGCACGGCAATAAAGCCGAGTATTGCGGCAATAAACGAGTCGAGGTTCTTCAGGTATTTTGGTATGGTCATTAGTTTAGTCTATCAGGTCGAGTATCTCGCTCAGGGGTTGGTCGCTGTCTATCAGTATGCCTTTTATGCCGGCTGCTGTGCCAGCCTCAACATCCCGCTCACGGTCGCCTATAAAGTAGCTTTTGGATGGGTCGAGGTTATATTTCTCTATCCTTTTCAGCAACAGGCCCGGTTTCGGTTTGCGTAAATCGCACACGCCGGTATAATCAGGGTGGTGCGGGCAATAAAATATATCAGTAATTTTAACACCCCGTTCGTGGTATTGTTTCTTCAGTTCGTTATGCATTTTTGCCAGTTCATCCTCGGTGTACCAGCCTTTTGCCAGGCCGCCCTGGTTGGTTGCTACCAATAGCAGGTAGCCCTTATCCTGCAAGGTTTTCAGTGCATCAAAGTTATCCAGTACATGAAAATCTTCGAAGCGGCAGATGTAGTCACCCTGTTCATGGTTCAAAACACCGTCACGGTCTAAAAAAATAGCTTTATTCTTTTCTGGCATACAAATTATAATAAACCGCAAAAGTAATACAAGCGCACAGCATTGCAGATTAATTTTTTATTTGCATGCTATGATGTACGTTTTTACGTTACATTTTATAGTAATAAAAAGGTACTGATAAAGTGCTTTAAGCCGCCATTTTAGAGATAAATAAAAAAATAAAATATGACAAAAATTGAATTTTTAGCCATATAAATCACTTAAATTTGGCTTAAAACGGGTTGCTTAGAATAAAATTTTGTCAAAAAATAATACTCTAATTGCAATTATTGCAACTATAACGTTGTAAAATAGATGTATTTTGATGGTTTTGGCTTATTTGTAGTTGTTTTTTTAAGAAAATGCCAAAAATTAAGAAAAAATCGCAATTTTTAATAAGTTTTAAGTAACTTCGTGGTTAACCATTTTTAAGAAGGGTAAGACTAACGATGAATCAAGACGACAGCCACCAGGGCCTCTACAGGCCGGAATTTGAACACGACTCCTGCGGGACAGGTTTTATTACCAACATAAACGGACACAAGTCAAACAAGATTATTGATGACGCGCTGACCATGCTTGAAAACATGGAACATCGCGGCGCCTGCGGCTGCGATCCTGAAAGCGGCGACGGCGCAGGTATCCTGATCCAACTCCCTCATGAGTTTCTGATGGAAGAATGCTCGAATCTTGAAATTAGCCTGCCGGAGCCGGGTGAATACGGTGTGGGCATGATCTTCTTTCCGAAAGATTCAGCTGTTAAAAACGCATGCCGTAACGTTATCTCTAATGCTATTGAGAAACTGGGCCTGCAAAACAACTTTTTAGGTTATCGTAAATTAACGGTTGATTCATCGGTTATTGGTGAAACAGCCCGCCAGGTTGAGCCGGGTGTTGAGCAGCTTTTCCTGTCACGTCCGCATCATATTACCAATATTGATGATTTTGAGCGCAAACTGTATATCTTAAGGCGCTATATCAATAAAACCGTAACCGAAACTATCCCCGGTGCGGCAGAATATTTCTATTTTACCTCTTTCTCCGCAAAAACTATTGTTTACAAAGGCCAGCTGACCACTTACCAGCTGCGCAAATACTATGCAGACCTTTCTGATCCGCGTATAGCATCGGGCTTTGCCATGATCCACTCGCGTTTCTCAACCAATACATTCCCTTCATGGAAACTGGCACAGCCGTTCCGTCTCATCGCCCATAACGGTGAGATCAATACGCTTACCGGTAACCTGAACTGGTTCTACTCGGGCCTGATGTCTTTAGCTTCGGCGTATTTCAGCCGTGAAGAAATGGAAATGCTGTTGCCGGTTATCGACAATAACCAGTCTGACTCGGCTTGTTTGGATAACATCGTGGAAGTGCTGCTGCACTCGGGCCGCTCATTGCCGCATGTAATGATGATGCTGATTCCGGAAGCATGGGATGGCAACGAGCAGATGGACCCGATCAAAAAGGCGTTCTATGAATACCACGCCACTTTAATGGAGCCATGGGATGGCCCTGCAGCCATCACCTTTACCGATGGTAAGCTGGTAGGCGCGTTGTTAGACCGTAATGGTTTGCGTCCGCTGCGTTTTGTGATTACCAGCGACGGACGCGTTATCGCCGCTTCTGAAGCCGGCGTATTGCAGATAGACGAATCAACCGTATTGCGTAAAGGCCGTTTACAGCCAGGCAAAATGCTATTGATCGATACCGAGCATGGTAAGATCATCACCGACGAAGAGATCAAAAAACAGGTTTCATCACAGCAACCTTATGATCGCTGGCTGGATAACTATAAAATTAAACTGGAAGACCTCGCAGAGCCTCGCTTGGCATTTGCCGACCTGTCACCAGAATCGGTATTCCGTTACCAGCAGGTATTTGGTTACACCCGCGAGGATATCGATACCATTATTAAACCGATGGCGGTTGATGGTAAGGAGCCTATCGGTTCAATGGGCACCGATGTGCCGCTGGCTGTACTTTCAGAAAAGCCGCAGCACCTTTCAAGCTATTTTAAACAATACTTTGCGCAGGTAACTAACCCGCCGATCGACCCGATCCGTGAGCGTTTGGTGATGAGCCTTGCTACGTTTATCGGTAACAACGGCAACCTGCTCGATGAAGATAAAATGCATTGCCACTGCGTAACGCTGAAACACCCCGTGCTCACCAACCACGAGCTTGAAAAACTGCGCAGTATTGATACCGGCATGTTCCATGCCAAAACGCTGCAGATCTATTTCAAAGCTGATGGTCAGCCAGGCTCAATGCAAAAAGGGCTTGAGCGCGTTTGCCGCTATGCCGAAGATGCAGTGGATGACGGGTTCGAAGTATTGATCCTTTCAGACCGCGCTGTTGATTCAGAGCACGCGCCGATCCCGTCGCTGCTGGCGGTATCTGCTGTGCATCATCACCTCATCAAAAAAGGCCGCCGCGGTTCGGTAGGTATTGTTGTTGAGGCCGGCGACGTTTGGGAAGTACACCACTTTGCCTGCTTGCTGGCATTCGGTGCTACGGCTATCAACCCGTATCTGGCGCTTTCTACCATTGAAACGGTAAAACGCGACGGTAGCTTAGAAACCAGCCTGGATGAGAAAAAACTGCGTTATAACTATGTGAAATCAGTAAACGACGGTTTGTTGAAGATCTTCTCTAAGATGGGTATCTCAACCTTGCAATCATACCATGGTTCGCAGATATTCGAGATATTGGGTATCAACAAAGACGTTGTAAATAAATACTTCTGTGGGGCGGTTACCCGTATAGAAGGTTTAGGTTTAGACGAGATCGCCCGCGAGTCGTTGTGTAAACACCGCATCGGCTTTGGCAGCTCAAAAGCCGAAACCCAGTTGCTGCCTGAAGGTGGTATTTACCAGTGGAAACGCAGGGGCGAACAGCACTTGTTCAACCCAACCACTGTACACCTGTTGCAGCATGCAACCCGTACCGACAACTACGAGACTTATAAGAGCTACGCTAAAGCGATCAACGACCAGAGCGATAAGAATTTCACTATCCGTGGCTTGTTAGACTTCACGCATCACCGCGAACCGATCAGCATTGATGAGGTTGAACCGGCAGAAAGCATCATGAAGCGCTTTGCAACCGGCGCCATGTCATTCGGCTCTATTTCGCACGAGGCACACAGTACGCTGGCCATTGCCATGAACCGTATTGGCGCTAAGAGCAATACCGGCGAGGGTGGTGAGGACGAGATCCGTTATCAGCCGCTGCCAAACGGCGACTCGATGCGTTCGGCAATTAAACAGGTAGCATCGGCCCGTTTCGGCGTTACCTCTAACTACCTTACTAATGCCGATGAGTTACAGATCAAGATGGCGCAAGGTGCAAAACCGGGTGAAGGTGGTCAGCTTCCAGGTCATAAGGTTGACGACTGGATCGCAAGAACACGTCACTCTACACCGGGTGTAGGTTTAATTTCGCCTCCACCGCACCACGATATTTACTCTATCGAGGATTTGGCACAGCTTATCTTCGACCTTAAAAATGCCAACCGCGCTGCGCGTATCAACGTTAAGTTGGTATCAAAAGCAGGTGTAGGTACCATCGCTGCGGGTGTAGCAAAAGCACACGCTGATGTTATCCTCATTGCCGGCTATGATGGCGGTACAGGCGCTTCGCCGATCAGCTCGGTTAAGCATGCCGGTTTGCCATGGGAGCTTGGCTTATCAGAAGCACATCAAACGCTGGTACGCAACAAACTGCGCAGCAGGGTAGTGCTGCAAACAGACGGTCAGCTGAAAACAGGCCGCGACCTTGTTATTGCCACCTTATTAGGTGCTGAAGAATGGGGCGTTGCAACTGCTGCACTGGTGGCCGGCGGCTGTATCATGATGCGTAAATGCCATCTGAATACTTGCCCTGTTGGTGTTGCTACGCAAGATCCTGAGCTGAGGAAACTGTTTAGCGGTAAGCCGGAGCATATCGTAAACCTGTTCCGCTTTATGGCGCAGGAAATGCGTGAGATAATGGCCGAGCTGGGCTTCCGCACCATAAACGAAATGGTTGGCCGTGTTCAGTTTCTGAAAGTAAGAGACAACATTAAAAACTGGAAAGCCAAGAAAGTTGATCTTTCCGGAATATTGCATCCGGTAACCAATGCCAAAGGTCTTACGCTTTATAACAGCGAAAAACAGGATCACGGAATGGATGCTATCCTCGACTGGAAACTGCTCGAAGTATCAAAACCTGCGCTGGAAGACAAAACGCCAATTTTTGCAGCATTTGATGTGAAGAATACCGACCGTACACTGGGTACCCTGTTATCAAACGAGATATCAAAACTGTACGGTTCGGCAGGCTTGCCTGACAATACCATCAACATTAAGTTT
>JBQCIS010000094.1:0-9369 GCA_051953515.1 Mucilaginibacter sp. | reverse complement strand
CAATAAGCACGCATCCCCAGCCATCGGCAATAAGTTGCTGTATGGCAGGCGGATCGCCCGGCCCTCGCTGTGCAAACGGACTAAACGACGAAGTTTGTGCAGAGATAGGGTTATAAGCCGGATAACGCTCAAACACTTCTTTCAGGTCAGGATGCGATTGCACCAGCAGGTCTTTGAGCGCATTGTTTATTTTCTCCAGGTCTGCTTTTGATGGTTGTGCAGGTGCAGGGAACGCGCTCTGGCCAAACATCATCAATACGGGTACCGGACCTTTGGCATTAGCGGGTAGTACCATCGTCATAGCTATGTCCACATTCAAAAGCGGATAAGCAGAATTATCCACATGCCCAGCCAGTTGTTTCGCAATGACAGGAGTGAACCCTATAAATTCATGGTCGGTTATCTTTACCGTCCAGGTTACTTTTGGAACATCTTTCGGTATGCGCCCGTAAACTTCTCTTTCAAAATCCTCTGCAATTTCAGGGCGGCGCTGTTTCCACCACATTTCGGGTGTGGTTACTTTTTTGCCGTTTTTCAGTGTCAATATATCCGGATAATCAGGATAAGGATTAGCCAATGCCTGGTTGTAGTTGGCATGGTTGGGCGCTTTTTCATCACCGCTTGGACCGGGCCGCAGCGCTTTTATGCCCAACTGCTTCATCATGTTAGCATGGTCTTGCTCTGCAGTAAAATTAACCGGAGGCAGATAATTCCCGGTTTGTGCGTAAATGTTAATCGTGCCTGTTAACAGGAAAAGGCAGAGTAGTTTTATTTTCATTATGAAGGTTTTTTAACAGGTTTGAATCGGAAATACACTTTTTTACCGTGCTATAGTCAAAATTATACCCTTAATGGCGTCTGTAATGCCACAAATGTTGAGAATGATAGTCGAAATGTTGAAATGAATGTAAAAAATAGAAAATTTACAGCTATTTCGTTATGAAAACCGCAATTTATCAGTCTTTTTAGCGGTAAATTCGTTAGTTTTGCGCCTCTAAATATTGTGGCTATGCTAACTATCGAAAAAATCGGCGGGACTTCCATGAGCGCATTGGAAACCGTTATCGACAATATCATTTACTATAACCGTACCGGACAGGAATTATATAACCGCATTTTTGTTGTTTCAGCCTTTGCAGGCGTTACCAACCTGTTGCTCGAAAATAAAAAGACCAAGGCTCCGGGAGCTTATCACCTGCTGGCCAATAACCAGGAGTACCGCGAAGGTGTAACCCATATTGTTGGTCATTTACAGCAACTTAACGCGTTGTACGGGCCGTTGGGGCTTGATGTTGAGGCGGCCGATGCATTTATAGAAAAGCACATTGCCAAAGCGCTGGTTTACCTGGAAAGCGCTACTACCATGCTGGCTTCCGGTTATCTGAATGAAGGGGTGTTGCTGGCTGCAAGAGAGATATTGGCATCCATTGGCGAAACACATTCGGCTTATGTGCTGGCGAATATCCTGCAAAACCGTGGCTTAAATGCTTCCCTTGTCGATCTTGCCGGTTTTGATGATCGGCGTCCGCTTACCATCAGCGAGCGCATAAAGGATGCCTTTTCAACTATCGACCTGCCAAATTGCATTTGCATAGCTACCGGCTATACCAAAGGTACCGAAGGCATTATGCGCGAGTTTGACCGCGGCTACTCAGAAGTTACTTTCAGCAAGATGGCCGAGATATTGAAACCGGCCGAAGCCATCATCCACAAAGAATACCACCTTTCTACCGCCGACCCTGCAATAGTAGGCGTAGAGAATGTATCGCCGGTAGGCAATACCAATTACGACATTGCCGACCAGCTGGCAGACGTAGGCATGGAAGCCATCCACCCGAAAGCATCAAAACCATTGGAGATTGCTGGCATTAACCTGCGTATCAAAAATACTTTCGATCCTGCACACCCGGGTACGCTTATCAGCAAAAATTATATTTCAGACGTAAAAAGGGTTGAGGTGATTACCGGTACGGATCAGCAACTATTGATCGATATCTACGATCCGCTGATGACTGGTAACGTAGGTTCGGATTTGCAGATCATGCAAACCTTTGCCAAACATAACATTAGCTATACTTATAAAGCAACCAGCGCTAACAGCATTAGTATTGTAATATGGGAAGCGGATTTTAAACAAGATCTGGTAACCGACCTCGAAGCATCATTTGAAAAAGTAACCGTTGAAAAGGTAGCCATGGTATGCCTGTTGGGTAGTAACATGGATCAGCCGGGTTTATTGGCCAAAGCGGCAGCTGCATTAGCCAATGCCGAGATCAATATCATCAGCACAGGTATGGCATTGCGCAAGGTTAACATACAACTGGTTGTAAACCGTGGCGATTTTCGTAAAGCCATTGTTGCGTTAAATCAGGCGGTTGGCAAATAATTAAGCTTATTTAAAAGCCAGCATGCTATACAAGCTCCCGCCAAACCGCGACGGAGTATTGGCAAGAGGTTGTGCTTGATAACCAAGTTGCGCAAATATTCCGGTCAGTTCGGTTGAGTTGATGGGGTAAGGCACCCATGGGTTAGCCTTACGGTGCTCATATTCCACCACAATAAAGCTTGGAGCAGCAAGGCGCTGAATGAGCCTGCTTTTGTCTTTTATATAATGAAGTGAATTTGCCATCAATACACCATCTAATTCCGGATAAGGTAACTGTTCCCGCTCAAAATCAAGCTGCTCAAAATGGATCGCCACATTGTTATGTGCATGTGGCAGGGTTTGTCTTTTAACATCAACGGCATATATTTCACCTCCCGGTGCGAGCAATTCAGCTAACGCGATGGTAAACGTGCCGCTGCCACAACCAAGATCGGCCCAGCGCTGGATTTCTTTGGTTAAGATACCCGATTTAAGTAAATTTATAGCTTCAGTTTGCTGCATGCGGTAAATAGCCTAAATTTATCACATAACGCGCGAATTATTTATATCTTACGTTTATGAACATATACTCCACATAAGCGTTTATATACCCAGAATAAATTTAGTATTGATCTGCCAAATTGTTGATTTAATTTAATGAGCAAAGTTTTTACCATCGCTGAAGGTTTGGAAAATATGGGTGCCCTGCGTACGGGTGGCCAGGGTTCTGTTTACAAAGGTCGCCGGATGGGGCCGATCATCAGCGCGGTAAAGATATTACCTACTCCCATACATGCCGAGAGCGAGGAGGACAAAAATTTCCGCAACTTCCAGAATGAGGTCTCCAAACTTAAAAAAGTAAACGAGCAGCCCAACCCCAATGTGGTAAAAATACTCAGCTCGGGCCTTACCGAAAGTGGTTCGTTCCCGTTCATCGAGATGGAGTTTATTGAAGGGCCTGACCTTGAGGAACTGCTCGCCCCGCCGCATGATCCCATTTTTACGCTGAAGGAGTTACTGAAACTGGCCGATCACCTGGCCAACGCGCTGGCGCATTGCCACATGGTAGCGGTAAAACACGGCGATATAAAGAGCAATAACGTAAAATATAATATCCATTCGGGTAACTATGTGCTGCTTGATTTCGGACTGGCCATCATGTCTAACGAGCAGCGGCGTACCAGTATCCGCCATGCAGGAGCAATAGAATTTATGGCTCCCGAACAAAATACCGGGGAAATGTATTTCCAGACGGATATTTACAGTTATGGCATTATCCTGTACGAACTGCTGGCGGGGCAGGTGCCTTTTCCCCTGCACGACAATGGCGAAACTGCCCGTAATGCGGTAATGATAGCCCACATGGAGCTGACTGTGCCAGACCTAATGAAGAAACGCCGGGAAAATATGCCTAAAGGCTGGTCCAAAGAAAAACAAGAACAGGAAATGCGTGTGCCGAAATGGCTGCTGCAACTCATTAGCACCTGTCTGGAAAAAGATCCCGAAAAGCGTTATCCAAGCGGTATGGCCTTACAGGAGGCCTTGTTTGCGGGCAGTCTTTCAACTGATCAGCAGCCGGTATCTATCGATCATCTGCCCGATAATGTAGAAGTAAAAAAAGGAAAGCCAACATTGCAAGCTGCCCCGCCTGCATACGAAACGGAAGGTACTATTCGCATTGCTACGCCATTATTTGTGTTTTTAATGGCAATGCTTGTTATGTCTGTAGGCTTTACGGGGTATTTTGTTTTAAAAGAAACGAAGAAGCCAGCGCCGGTAACCACCGTGCCAAAAGATTCGGTAGCAAAACCGGCCCCGGCTCCAGATACGGCAACAGTTACGCCGCCCCAACGCCAAATGAGTTACCATGACCGTGTTAAGGCTGCAGATTCGCTTACCCAGGATGCAATAAACGACGAAATACAAAAAGCCAGGCAAAATAACGCCGGCCAGCAGGCGGATAGCTCGGCTACGCAGCAGGATACGTCCAAAACGAGTGGAGGCGGGGGCAATCAATAGCTAAAATCATAATTTTAACAAACATCTGCGGCGCAGTGGCGTTCAATTGTAAATATTTCAACCTGTTATAAGTTAATGGAGCAAAAAACATCCTTGTGGAAACGCCTGGGCATACAGGACTGGTTTTTAACCTCAGAGCAAACTGTTGCAAAAAAGAAGCAACACGCACTTACGCCGGATGATGTCTACAATTATGTAGTTTCAAAGTTCAACGAATCCATACGCGAGCTCTCTTTTGCCGACAGGATCGTGTTCTACCATGAATATATCATCAGCTTTAACCCGGCCGACTACACAGCGTTCATCAATAACAAACAAGGGCTTTTTGGTTTGATCGTTAATGAAACCATCAAAAAGTTCTATGAAACGCTAAAGCAATACCGTGCCGCCGGAAAAACAGTGAAACCATCCAGCACAAAGTGGGTGTTCCGCCTGGTATCGCACCCCGACTATCAGCCCGGTGATATCGGTTTTATAGGTAAACTGATGCCAGGTAATTCGCAGAAGGGCGAAAACTTGAAGGTGACGTTCATTCCACGGCAAACCGGTATCGCGCAAACGTTTGATATTAGCCAGGAGGTGCTCAAAGGCTTCAACTACTATAGCGAAGGCTATTATGAAGTGCCTTATGACGAAGGACTGGAGACGGAAGATGAAAAAAGCGTTCCGCAAAACCAGAAGCACTATGCCCGGTTTGAAACTATCCTGCCCGAAAAACAGTTTGCCGGGAAAAAAGTTGAATTTTTTATGCTGGATAATGAGATAGTGGTTTCGGGTAATGAAGAAACGCGCGACGACCGCAATATTTTCAGGATACCAACCGATTGGGTAAATACCCCGCATTTGCAGATTCGCTACAATAGTTCAGACGGTAAATTTTATCTCGCATCTTTCGGCGAAAAAACAATATTAAATGAAAACGATGTACCGCGGAGCGATGTAAATGCACCGCAGTGGATGGAAGTGCCGGTAAATTCAAAAATATTGCTTAATGGCATAGTAGGTGTAAACATTTTTAAATCGTAGTAAATGTATTATCAGTTCCTGTCGTTCGGGCTATTGGGTATCGGCGTATTGCTGCTGATTGTACATTTTGCAGAAATTAAAACCCCTCGTAAACCAAATGAGTAACAATTTTTTTGGCGCCACCGATCTGGGCAAACAACGGCAAAACAACGAGGATGCTTATATAGCACAACAAACGGCCGATGGGCGCTACATTATTGCCTGTGTGATAGATGGCGTGGGTGGCTATTCAGGCGGCGAAGTTGCCGCTGCCATTGCGCATGAAACCATTATACAACGCCTCAATAATTTTGGCGGCGAGGCCATACCGGCAATAACCGACGCGCTGATAACTGCCAACCATAAAATTTGGGAGGAAAGACAAGCTACCGCCGGGCATAGCAAAATGGCTTGTGTGGTTACGCTGGCATTGGCTGATATAGAAACCAACCAGTTTTTTTACGCGCACCTGGGCGATACCCGCCTGTACCTGTTCAGGGATGGTTCGCTGGTAAAAATATCCCACGATCATTCATTTGTAGGGTTTCTGGAAGATTCAGGCCGTTTGTCGGAGTCTGATGCCATGAACCACCCTAAGCGCAATGAGATAGACAAGGCATTAGGCTTTAAAAGTGACGCTGCAGCTGCTGATTATATCGAGACGGGCCAGTCGCCATTCCTCCCCGGCGATATGCTGCTGCTGTGCAGCGATGGGCTGACCGACCTTATTGACAGGGCCACTATAACTCAGATCATGTCGCGGCATGACGCTATGGAGGTTATTGTTCATGAGCTGATAGAAGCGGCTAATCATGGTGGCGGCAGGGATAACATTACGGTAGTAGTGGTAAAAAATGATAAGCTTAAACAACAGCACACTGCTACCAAACCCACAGAGAGTGCAAAGTTTATTACACCCGAACCCGTAAAAAAAAAGGATGAGCCTGACAAGCGCACAGCTGTAGTTGAGCGCAAACCGGTTAAAACTTATAAAGGCATCTCCATCCTGCTCCTTATTATTGCTATTGCGTTGGCAGCTGTTTGTGCATGGCAATTTGTTAATAAACAGCAGGCCGCGAATGCAGTTGTTCCGCAAAAAGATACAGTAGCCAAAGCTAAAGCGCCCAATCCGCAGGAAGTTAAGTTACAAAGTATCATCAGCCAAAGCAAAGGCCGTATGGTGATCTTAACCGATTCCATGTTCAAAGGCCCGGTTATCATCGATCGGCCTATATTGATCGACCGCGATAGCCTGCATATCAAGGCAAAAGGTAATATTGTATTTCAAAGCGATTCAGGTTTTAAAAAGCCGGGCTTTATCGTTTCGCCAAAGGTGAAGGTTGTGGTGCTGGACAGCTTAACCTTTCAGAATTTTGTAATAGCTGTTTCAGGGCACGATCAGGCTGTGCAGCTAAAAAATACGCGTTTCATCAATTGCGACGTATCGATAGAGAACGATTATAGGCTTGCTCCCGGTAAGTTTATCAGCGGCAATGCGGGTGTATCTGCATTTAAAACCGACTCATCTACCAAAAAGAAATAAGCATGGCTGCAGAACAACCGACAACCTCATCGCGCAAAAAAGAGCGCCTGTTTCTGCTACTGATCTTTGTTGTTTTGATGGTGCTGTTTGTAAGGCTTTTCGCTGTTTTGCAGGATAGTTTTTCAGATGTGCCCAGGCGTTTGCAGGATGGCACAATGGTGAACCTGAACGGTAAAAACGCAGCCGAAAACTTTGCCCTGATGCTCAAGAAAGGGTATTATTTCGACGATCAGAAAGATATCGGCCTCATTGAGCAAACCTTCGCCAAAGGGATTAATTCCCCTCTGGGATTTGACAATATCGGTGATCTGAATAAAAAACGCTTTGATGTAAATGCCGACGAAGCTTTTGCCATTGGCGGTCAATCATTTAAACAGCGTGTAGCGGTTTCGCGGGAAGCATTGGGCTATACCGGGACTGATTCCGTTCGCTTTGAGCAGGAACAGAAGGCGCCGCCATCATACCCATCCGCAGCAGAAATTGGCATGAATGGCCCGGCCATAAGCGGCAAGATCACTGATAAACAACAACCCGTAAGCGGCGCACTCGTAAAGCTGCAACTGGTATTGCCGCAGGATAGTATTTTCAGCGACGAAGAAATCGATCTCACCAAGGTAGCCACACAAAAAGGCGAATCGTACACGGCGACTTATATCCCCGACGCGGCTAAGAAATTGCACCTCCAATCGCTCATCGCCTTTGCCCGTACGGACGAAAATGGCAATTACGAATTTAAAAATCTGCCCGCTGGTCGTGCTTTTGAGGTATTGCCCTTGCAGCCGGGTTACCAGTTTGGCAGAATGCAGGGTACCGAAAGTTTGGATGATGATGCCGTATTCAACTTTTCGCGGGCACCGCATACCATCCATCTGCTATCCACTAAAGACTTTAATATTCTGCGCAAAGAAAAGTCGCTTATCATCCGCCTGCCGCAATATTTCAACTACTGGTATTGGGTAGTGGTTGCAGGCTTCTTTGTTGGATTTTTTATTGTGCACCTGGTACTAAGTATCAAAGCGCCGCAAGCCGATCAATTGATTTTGCCGGTAACCATGCTGCTTACCGGAATATCTTTCCTGACCCTGTTAAGTTTGCAGGACCCATTGCGCGACCGCTTTTTCGCAAAAGATTCGCTTGTTTATCTGGCTCTTGGTTTCGCCAGCATTATCATTATGCTGTTATTCAACCTGCGCAAGTTTACGCCTGATGCAGGATTCTACCGTCTGTTTGTATTTAAGCATAACAGCAAAGCGGCTAACGGCTGGCCGTGGATTGTTACTGCGCTACTGCTATTGTTACTCACTATCAAATTCGGCACAGGCCCGGAGGGGAGCGGGGTAAAGGTGAACCTGTTTATCTTTCAGCCCAGCGAGATCGTAAAATATTTGGTTATTCTCTTCCTCGCGGGATTTTTCGCCATGAACGAGAAGTTTATAAGCGAATATGCCAGCTGGCGCAAACGCTGGTCGTTTTTCTCTTTTGCCATTATTGCTATTGGAGCTGCGCTAATGCTTTTTTTGTTATTAGGAGACTTAGGGCCGGCAATGGTGATCTGTTTCACCTTTATTATCCTGTTCTCCTTCTCACGCGGCGATTTTATGCAGATGGTGCTGGCAGTGGTTTTCTATGTGCTCATTACCTGGGTGTTTAAAAACGTGTGGATATCCGCCGGGGCATCTGTATTGTTTCTTATAGGCTTGTGGGCTGCTAACCGCAGGCGGCTGAGCGAATCCGCGATCATGGCGGTGCTCGTTATCGCGGCCTTTTTAACACTGGATAAAGTACCGCACCTCTCTCAATTATTCCCCGGACCAATGCAGCGGCTTATAGAACGCAAAGCCATCTGGCAGGACCCCTGGAACAACGAAGTGTACGGCGGCGACCAGGTAGCGAACGGCCTTTGGGCCATGTCTGGGGGCGGCGTAGCAGGACAGGGTCTGGGCAATTCATTCGCTAAAACTATTCCTGAGGCACATACCGATATGATCCTGCCATCCATTGGCGAAAACTTTGGCTGGGCGGGTATTGTTTGCATCTTCATTATGTTTTTATTGTATTTGCACCGATGTATCATCATAGGCAGACGAACGGGTACGCCATTCCTGTTTTATCTCTGCTCGGGCATCGGGATATGTACGTTTGTGCAGTTTCTGCTCATTGCGGGCGGCTCAACCGGGGCACTGCCGCTTTCGGGGGTGGCACTGCCGTTTGAGAGTTATGGCGGGTCGTCTCTGATAGCTAATTTTATAGCGGCAGGTTTCCTGTTGTCAGTTTCACAGGTGAAGGGCACGCCGGTGCAAATGGCATACCTCACCAAACAGCAGGATAAAAACCTTGTGCCCGCTTTGCTTGCGGCCTGTATAGGTTTGGTGCTGCTTACTATCGATCTATCAGGATACCTGTTCCACAACGAGCGATGGGTGGTAAAACCGGCTTT
>JBQCIS010000093.1:0-3096 GCA_051953515.1 Mucilaginibacter sp. | reverse complement strand
CGCCCTGTAACCATAGAGGGCAGCGGCGGCAGCGCCTTTTAAAACAGTCATAGATTCAATATCATCCGGATTAATACTTTGCAAGCCGTCTCCGCCATCAGAGGATCCACCGGTTGGATTATCTGAATTTTTATAACCGGCAGAAATACTGGTGTTATTTATGGGTATTCCATTTACTATAATTAAAGGTGAATTATCGCCACCAAATGATGATTGGCCTCTAATCCGAATTTTGGCTGAGCCTCCGGGTCCACTTGTTGGAGCAGAAACATTTACTCCCGCCACCTTTCCAACCAAACTATTTCCCACATTCGTTGCACGGTCTGTTGTAATTTGATCGGTATTTACAACTCCCGTAGAATACCCAAGACTTCTGGCCTCCCTTTTTATTCCTAAAGCAGTTACAACAACTTCATTTAATTTTGTGGCTTCTTCCTTTAAAACTATATTTAGTTCTGTACGATTATTTAAACTTATTTCTTGTGTGATAAATCCCACATATGAAAAGATTAAAAGCCCGTTTGCAGGAACGTTGATTGAATATCTTCCTTTCGAATCTGTTGAGGTGCCAATATTTGTTCCTTGCAGCGCAACACTTACTCCAACCAATGGCTCTCCCTTTGAATTAGTAACGATACCGGTCACAATATTTAAAGGAACTGTTTGAATTGAAGAAACTGTTTGGTTTTCTTTTCTCTGTCCATATTGGACCGGCTTTTCTCTTATTACTACGGTATTATCAAAAATTCTGTAAGTCAAAGGTTGGTTTGTAAAGCAGAGTTTCAAAACTTCATCTACAGGAGCTTGTGTTACCTGTAACGTAACAGGAGAGGCCTTTTCTAATATGTTCGTTTCATAAAGAAATGTGAAGCCCGTTTGATATTCGATTTTCTTAAGTACTTTCTCAAGTCTCGTTTTATTTTCATTAAGCGTAACTTTTTGAGCAACTACTTCTGCACTTACCTTGATGCAGGCAAAAAGCATTAAGCATGTTGTCAGTTTCATGATTAATAAAATTTTGATTAAACAGAGACTCCTCAGGCAAGAGGTTTTGTAGTTAGGAAGCAATTCCATAGCTTTGATTCGTTTTTGGTGAAACAATAATGATACTAACGGTTTTATTTTTGAATAGCCTAAACATTTTACGGGCCCCGACCCTCATCGGGGCTCGTTTCTTGCTATCCATGCATTAACTTTTTTTCTAGCTCATAACTTCTATCTAATTTTCTGATATTATAATTTTTTTATCAACAATTTGCATACTTACGCCTGTATATTGCAGCATTGTTATTAACTCGCTTAGCTTTAGGTTTCTGCTGATTTTGCCTGTGAACCGGCGCTTCGGAATCGAACCTTTATATTCTACCTGCACATCATACCATCTTGAAAGCTGCCGCATAATATTCTGAACGTCGGCATTATTAAATTCAAAATTGTTATTCTTCCACGCAATTGCTTCATCGGTGTTAGCGTGCTGGTTAATTTTTAAAGTCCCTGATTTACTTAGGTTTGCTTGTTCACCGGGAGATAATGTGACAGTTTGGTTAACTGCATTTTCCGATGGTGCACTTTTTATTTTTACCGAGCCCTCTAATAATGTAGTTGCCACAACGCTTTCATCCGCATAGGCATTTACGTTAAAATGTGTTCCCAGTACTTCTATAGTCATATCATTGACCTTTACCTGAAAAGGCATTGATGAATTTTTCGCAATTTCAAAATATCCCTCACCGGTTAAAGTGACCTCCCTGTGTTTGCCCCGGAAAGATGCCGGATATTTTAATGAGGATTCGGCATTGAGCCATACTCTTGAACCGTCAGATAACACAATCTCATACTTTCCCCCACGAGGTGTGGATATTGTATTTAATCCCCATCCCTCTGCTCTTTTCTGATCTAAATCATACAATATCTGGCCATCTTCTCCTTTTATAATTTTGATATTTCCTTGTCTTGTAAGTATTCCATTTTTTGCTGTGTTCAAATCAATCATAGATCCATCAGCGAGCGTAAGCGTAGCCTTATTAGAACCGGGAAGCGCATCACTGGAAGAAACACCTATCGTTTGCTTTGGATTTTTCACAACCACAGTATCAATATTTCTATTAGACATCCTGGTAAAAACATAAAACACGCTAGAAAAAACAAATGCAATCAAAATTGCCGCAGCCGATACTTTTACAGACACTTTATCCATGAACCTGATTTTATTACCACTTCGTTTATTTTCTAAAATATTCCTCCAGATATCGTCCCGAATGTCATGCTTTAAATGTTCCTTTTGTTCTGAGGTAAGCAGTTCCATTACATCTGGATTATTTTCAAAAAGGTTGTAATAGCTTATTATTAATTGATCTTCCTCACCGGTAGTTTTTCCTTGTTGATATTTGTTCAATAACTTTAAAAAATAACCTTTGTCCATGTAATTGAGGTTTCCTTATGTTACCTGCTTATATATATGACCCGGATCATTAAAAATGTCCCATTCGTTTAGAAATTTTTTTATTAAACAAAAGAATAAGTGAAACCGAAAGCTATGAATCTTCTTATCCCAACTAGTTTCATCTTAAAAAAGCCTGATTAAAAAAAAACAACTACATCAAGGTATTCTTGTTGTGCCTCCGCCCTTGGCTCAAGGGATTTTACTTAAGAATTGTTTCGATGTTTATGAAGGTTTTAGAAAAAGCAGGAGCAGTAAATAACTGTGAGAAAAAAGCTTAAATGATAGCGACAACCTGGTCAGTTAGGAATTTGCAACGATTATCACTAAATAAAATAAACGCAATAAAGAAACTTTCAGAGTTTCTATTGCTTTACCCAGTTGGTTTTGGACAGTCTTTATGGTGATTCCCAATTGTTTTGCAATTTCTTTGGTACGCAGATCCTCATGGAAACGTAATTTAAAAATTTCCTGCCTTTTTGGAGGTAATGACTGCACTATTGCATCATATGACTGGAAAAAATCTTTCCAGAGCAAATTGGAATCGGCTCCGCCGGTTTCAACTGAAACATTTTCAAGAAGATCGAAAAAAGGGTGGGTAACTTTCTGTTTTGTTACCAACTTGATCACTTTGTTCCGGACAGCTACATGTAAAT
>JBQCIS010000092.1:0-7092 GCA_051953515.1 Mucilaginibacter sp. | reverse complement strand
CCTAAAACAGTTTCGCTATAACTATATTTATATATGAATCTGTTTTCATTAGATGGCAAAACAGCCATTGTAACCGGAGCATTGGGCTTGCTGGGCCGCAGGCATTGCGAAGCATTGGCCGAAGCCGGGGCGAATGTAGTGGTAGCCGATCTTAACGGCGAACAGGCCATGCAGTTTGCCGCGCAATTGGGCAGTAAGCATTTAGGCATAGCTTTAAATGTAACCAGTAAAGATTCGCTTAATGGGGCTTTAGCGGCTATCCTGAAAAAATATAACACCATTGACATACTGGTTAACAATGCTGCGATAAACGATATGTTCGAGAGCCCCGAACTGGCGGCTGCCCAATCGGCGTTTGAAAATTATCCGCTGGATTCTTTTCAGAAATCGCTGGATGTGAATGTTACCGGGGTATTCCTGTGCTCGCAGGTATTTGGCACAAACATGGCCGAGCAGGGTAGTGGCAGCATTATCAATATAGCTTCAACTTATGGCATGGTCGGCCCTGATCAGAGCATTTACAGAAATGCGGCCGGCGAACAGGCTTTTTATAAATCAGCCGTTTATCCCGTTACAAAAGGCGCAGTGATCAACTTTACCCGTTTTTTGGCGGCTTATTGGGGCAACAAGGGAGTACGAGTGAACACCTTATCGCCTGGTGGGGTAGAAAACAGCCAGGACACATTTTTTATACAAAATTATTCAGCAAAAACACTTCTGGGCCGCATGGCGCAAAGTACCGATTACCAGGGCGCGCTTGTGTTTTTGGCAAGCGATGCTTCGGCATACATGACCGGCGCTAACCTGGTGGTTGACGGAGGATGGACAGCAATTTAAATCACACACAATATGAAAGAGGCTCTGAAACAAAAAGCACAATGTATTAAACTACTCGTTACCGATTGTGACGGTGTGCTAACCGACGGAGGCGTTTATTACGGCGAAAACGGCGAAGGCCAAAAGAAATTTAATATACGCGACGGCATGGGTGTTGAACGGCTGCGCAAATTAGCAGGGGTTGATACGGCTATTATTACCGGCGAAAAATCGCCATCAGTAGTTACCCGGGCGGAAAAATTGCAGATAACCGAATTACACCTGTTTGCGAAGGATAAACCTGCAGTGCTGAATGAGATGGCATTGCGCCTGGGGGTGGCAAAGAATGAGATTGCTTACATAGGCGATGACTATAACGACCTGGAAGTAATGAAGCTGGTGGGTTTAACAGCCTGCCCTGCTGATGCCTTGCCCGGAATAAAAGCACAGGTGGATTACGTTTGCGAAGCTAAAGGGGGTGATGGCTGTTTCCGCGAATTTGCCGAATTCATCATCGATGTTAAAAACTCATACATTCCGGTATCGCCGCAAAAAACCGGGGTAATTACGCTGAGCAATGGTCGTAAAATAGGTATTGGCCAACCTTGCTATATTATTGCCGAGATAGGTATTAATCATAACGGGTCGCTTGAAACAGCTAAAAAGCTGATAGACGAAGCCGTTGAGGCTAAGGTTGACGCCGTGAAGTTTCAGAAACGTACACCGGAAATATGTGTGCCGAAAGATCAGTGGGAAGTAATGCGCGATACGCCGTGGGGGCGCATGTCATATATCGACTACAAGCGTAAAACAGAATTTGGCATTGCTGAATATGCAACTATCGACCAATACTGCAAAAAAGTAGGTATCGACTGGTTTGTTTCGGCCTGGGATGTGCCTTCGGTTGATTTTATGGAGCAGTTTGACACGGTATTATATAAACTGGCTTCAGCATCGTTAACAGACCATAAACTAATTCAGCGTATATTGGCCACCGGCAGGCCACTCATGCTGTCAACCGGTATGTCAACGATGAAAGAAATAGAAACGGCGCTTGCATTTATAAACGAGTTTGATCCCAACTATCCTGTTTTTATCGCGCATTCAACTTCGGCATACCCATGCAAAATGGAAGAATTGAATTTAAATATGATCCATACGCTGGGCAACAGGTTTCCGGGTATGCCTATCGGCTATTCAGGCCATGAAACCGGGCTGGCTACTACTATTGCGGCTGTAGCTTTAGGCGCGACTTTTGTTGAAAGACATTTTACATTAGACCGCGCAATGTGGGGCTCTGACCATGCCGCTTCTGTTGAGCCGCAAGGCTTCCGGAAAATGGTTCGCGACATCCGTGACATAGAAACAGCTGCAGGCGATGGTATAAAAAGGGTTTACGAATCTGAAATTGGGCCAATGCGCCGTCTGCGTGTAAACATTAGCGAAGAGTTTAAAGCTGTATAACAATGCATTTGAGCTTAGTTACCACAACTACCATTATACTGTTTGCCTGGGCGGCTTTTATGATTGCCTGGGAACGTATATCGCCATATCGGAAAGGCCTTCCCTTCTTTAGGGAGGGCTTTTGGGTTGACCTGGTTTGGTATACTATTATCCAAAGCTATTTTCTTAAGATCATCATCTTTGATTATATCATCGCGCCCATCAACTCGCACATACACTGGCATATTCAGTTTGTTAAAGATTGGCCGATTGTATGGCAGGTGTTGTTCTTCCTGTTTACGCACGATTTGTACATCTATCTTTTCCATCGCTTTCAGCATTCCAACAAACTGTTCTGGCGCATACATGAGGCGCACCATTCGGGCAAGGAGGTTGATTTCCTGGCCGGGTCACGCTCGCATGTAATGGAGATCATCATTAACCAAACCATTGAGTTTGCGCCCATCATTATTTTCGGCGCCGCGCCGGAGGTAATACCCATAAAAGCCCTGCTTGACGCCATGTTCGGCATGTTTATCCATGCCAATGTTAAGGTGAAGTTTGGTAAACTGAAGTATTTCCTAAACTCGCCCGAGCTGCATTTGTGGCACCACGCCAATTACAGGGAAGTGTTCCATGCTAATTTCTCCACCAAGTTTTCTATGTGGGACTATCTGTTCGGTACGGTTTATGATCCCGGCCACTCGCCCGGAGACAAACCCGAGAACTGGGGGCTATATTACGATTATCCCCGCGATTACTTCCTGCAACATGCCTTTTCGGTAAAGCGGTTTGATGAGAAAGTGTTGTTGAAATACAAATGGTTCAAATTCTATCACAATTCAAGATTTATGCTGATGGACTGGCTTAAACGATTATGGAAGAACGAACCCAAACCTAAACTACCGGTATCTATACCCGAAAACGTTGCCCCTGCAACGGTTAAAGTAGAAGAAAACGAGTATATTGCCTCAAATTAATAAAATTGGCCTGGTTATTTTTATTCATAGCTGCAATATTTGAAACAGCGTGGACATTCTCCATCAAATACATGAATTTTGGTGCGCTTAAAACGGTTAAACTGCAATCCTTTTATGATCCCCATGCCGGTTTGTTCGTTATCTTGCCTTTTATTGGCTATGTCGTATTCGGTATAGGTAATATTTACTTCTTTTCGCTTGGTATAAAGCAGGTGCCAACCGCTATTGCGTATGCGGTATGGACTGCTTGTACCATTGTTCTCATTAAACTTTCAGAGATCATATTTCTTCGGCAACGCATCAGTTGGGCGGAGGTGTTTTTTATGACGATGATAATGGGCGGAATTATGGGGCTGCGGTATTTTTCTACTTCCAGCAACTGAAGAAAA
Source organism: Mucilaginibacter sp. (assembly GCA_051953515.1). GTDB lineage: Bacteria > Bacteroidota > Bacteroidia > Sphingobacteriales > Sphingobacteriaceae > Mucilaginibacter. The sequence continues at coordinate 3,464 of JBQCIS010000092.1, read as the reverse complement.
GTAATTTTATTTCCAAACGGTTATTTTTTCGCTAAAAACCTTTAAATTTCTATTAAAAAACCGCTTTTTTCTAAAACTATTTTCCAATCCGGGTTGTTACCACATAAAATAACCTGAACCACCAGTTTATTTTGATGGTCATATAGCATTGTTGCAATAACCACTTAGCGTTAATTGTAACAAAAGCAGCTGTTGCGTATTGCGCAATAAAAAAAAGATCATTTTTAAATATTACCGTAGCACTTATCATGAAAGGGATGCATCGTTATGCATCATCTGATCGTACGCTTTGCATCATGCCCATAATAATTGAATAAAGTTAATCTAACTATAAAACTGCCCAATGCTATGAAAACAATTCTCGTTATAAATAATTCAACGCCGGAAGCCGGACACGCTGCACAATTTGCATTGATCATTGCACAAAAAATGAAGGCTAACTTGCTGTTAGCGCACACAAGCAAAGTGTCAAGTGCGGTAAAGGTGTTAACTGACGGTTCGCTGTATATCGGCAAAGACGACCCGATAGGTGAACGGCTGGCAGCACTCAATGAGGTGTATGATGGTTTTAAACCGCAGATAGATGAGCTGGACGCCTCATCATTCAGCGAAAGCCAACTGGCGGAATATGTTTATAGCAAGGGTATTAGCATGATGGTGAAAGGGGAGCAGGATGATACGCAACCATCGCTGAGCCGGAAAGAGATCAATATCCATACAATACTTAACAAAGTATGTTGTCCGCTGCTACTGGTGCCGGCCAATTGGCTGATAAAGGATGTGGAGCGGATAGCCTATATTTCAGACCTGCGCTATTGCCGCACCGCTGTAATCGGTCAGCTTGCAAGGGTGGCAAAGCCATGGGACGCATCCGTTTCCGTCGCTCATATTTCGGCTGACGGCCTGCCAGATATGGAGGAAGGTTATGCTGAAAGCGTTTTTAAACTGGCGCTGCAAGGGATTAGTTACGATAAACTGATCTTTAACAATATCAGGGAAAAGCAACTGGACACCGCTGTTGACGTTTTAATAAACGGTATGCGTAACGATCTGTTGGTGCTCATTAATCATCATTATCATTTCGAGGAGATTATTGGCAGATACATAACCGATACACTGCCGCCAAATATCACCGTACCGCTGCTCATCTATCCATGCTGATAGATACCTAAACAAGAAAGGCGGCCATTTGGCCGCCTTCTTTATTAAATAGTTAACCCGGTTTTATTGTTGTAGTATCCACATTTTAGCGTTAATATCATCGTTACCGCCGTATTGGCTTTGCAACGCGGCATTGTAGTTAGCGGTATTTGATGTACGCTCGCTTGAAGGGTACTGGAAGCGCAGCGCAATACGCTGACCGTTGTCGGTACCAGGGCCTGTAGTGAACGCCGGCACACCGGTACGGCGGTAAGTAAAATACGACTCAAGACCCGAGTGGCGGAACAGCGCCAGGTATTTCTGCTGCAATATCTGTGTTAAGCCTGTTGAACCACCCTGATATTTAACCAATGGCTGGGCGTAGTATGTTGCCCAATCGGTTGTAATGGTATAGGTATCGTAATTGGCAATGTTTGATACGCTTGTTGAGCCCGGACGATAGAAATAAGCGGTGAAGGCACCTGTTTGCGGTATACTGTACGAAGCCATTGACGCCTGTATACCTGCAATATAGTATGTTTCGGCGTTGCCGGTTACCCAACCGCGATTGATGCCTTCCGCAATATTAAACATCAGTTCAGGATAACCGATCTGTATGGCGGGCTCGCCTGTGTAGGTTGAGTAGTAGCGTTTCCTGTTCAGGAATGAATAACGCTGTAAACCTGCCTGGCTGTACATCACCCCAAGGTCAAGCCCCGGATTGGCGCCAATGAATGATGTGAAATCAGTCGGGCTTTTGTGCAGGCTGTCTACCTGGTACCGGCATGGCTCGGCAGTTACATAAACGCGTGGGTCATGTAATTGGGTAAGCAGGCCAATATAAGTGGCCGATGTATTTTGCCTTGAACCGCTCTGGCCGAAATTGTCGGGCGTTTGCGGATAATAATTGGTTGGCGATACAAATACATACTGCATATTATCTGCTGAGCTTTGCATCAGCGGGTATTTGGTAGGGTTGTTTACAATAGCGGCAAATTGTGCAGGCACGTTCAGGTCCGGATCTGAGGCTTTAAGGCTTAGTTCCAGTAAAAGCCTGATGTGGAAGGCATTTACTGTTTTCTGCCATTCAGCAAGGTTGTTGCCAAAAAAGATGTCGCCGCTTAATGTAGCGCCCAAACCCGAACCACCAACAGATGGGTTCTGGATCAGTTGGGTAAGGTCACTGTTCGCGCTTTCCAGCCAGGCAAGGCATTGTACCATTACCGATTTCTGTGTATTATATTTTGGGTAAAGGTTTTTAAGGCCCTGCAATGCCTGGGTCATCGGTATATCACCTCTTTCCAAACTCATTTTGCTGAAGAAATAAGCCCTGAAAAATTTGCCCAACGCTTCATAAGGGTTTATTGCAGCGCCGCCTGAAGTTTTTGCCTGCGCTTCCATAGCCAGTACGTTATTCAGGGTGGTGTAGTAATCGGCACCACTGTCGAAATCGTAAGTGTTGTTACCGTAATAGTTATAGTTGTAGATATAATACTGGCACCAGATCTCGTCTTTATTTGATGAGTTTGAATATACCATGCTGCTTTGTACGCTGCTGCTGGTTGCACCATCGGGCAGGTCGGCCATATTGGTTACTATGCCGTTAAACAATAAGGGTACCGGCACACTGGTAGGCACGTTATTATTCTGTGTAAGCTCCTCGAAGCTCTTTTTACAGCTGCTTGCTGTTAACAGGAGCAAGGCCGGTAGTAAATAAAATATTATCTTTTTCATGATCGTTCTTCTATTGAGGATTAGAAACTTAATTTGAAGTTCAAACCATAGCTGCGCACAGTTGGCGATTGCAGTACAGATGAAGCTGTTGCTGAATTGTATTGATCCAGGTCAACATCTTTAAAGCGCGGGTCTTTATAGAAATAAAGCAGGTTGCGGCCATAAAGCGATGCCGAGATATTTTGTATAAATGAACGCTCCAGCCATTTTTTAGGGAAGGTATAGCTTAAGGTTACTTCGCGCAGTTTAGCATAAGTTTTGCTCATTAAGTTTGCTTCATCCGTATTGTAGTACTGGCTCACATATTCCTGTACAAATGCGGTTTGTGTATTTGGCGCAAACTGCAGTTGATTGTAGTTTAATACCTGGCCGGTTTTTGAGCTGTAGTTTGGCGCTACGCCGTTTGATATTACTACTCCCGGGCCTACATAAGAACCTGCATAGCCTGATTTGCCAAAATTTGACCAATCCTGATAACGGGCTGCACCCAAAGCACCTTCGGCAGTTTCAATGTTAGCACCACCAACCATGGTTTTTTTATGCATATAATCCAGCATTACACCGCCTACTGAACCATCGAACTGGAAGCC
>JBQCIS010000091.1:0-3291 GCA_051953515.1 Mucilaginibacter sp. | reverse complement strand
ATTTGCGACACCCTGAAGTATACGAGATCGAGCAGTTGACGTTCAACAGGTGATTTGGCAAGGTAGATACCAAGGCCAAACAGCGCTTTCATAGCGCCGTGGCCTTTTTCAAAGGCATTGATTCTTTGTTCCATTTTATTGATGATTTATATGACAGTATGACGATCTGCCATCAGGAAAATGGACAATGGATTAGAATAAACTTTATTCCGTGCCGATTAGTCTTCTTCAGCCAGTAAAACCTTGAATATATTACCCGAGGCTATTGGGGGGTTAATACACGTGGCATCAGTGCGGAAACTGATCAGGCAATATTTAAACCGGCCTGAATAATGATAAAAACTTTCTATATAGCGCATTACGGATATAATATAATAGCCGTGCCTTACGCTGTTCGGGTTTATAAACATCCCACCAAAGCATATAGGCATGGTCTTCTATACGCGGACTCCGGATGCTGATCTTCCGTCCGTCATGGTGCCAGGGCTTGTCATATCCCCAATAATGAAGAATGGAGATATCAGTATCAAGCACGCCTTTTTTATAATTGAACTTAAAAAGGTTCAGTTTGGTATAAATATCCAGTTCGGAAATGGGTACGTTATATTTATGCGGCAGATGCAGGTGCGTGTCGTTTTTCCAATTATTATAAAACGAATGCAGAAAACCCTGGTCGCTGCCGTCGTCAGACGGTGTGCTATCAACTAAAGCATACATTTTTTCGGCAAGCGCTTTATCGGGTACGACAACCTGAAAGCCGGCATTTAGCTCATTCCAATGACTGAAAACGGGGTTTAAGGCCCCAGCCACTACAGCCGACATATGCGGACAATTAAATAGTTCTTCCACGTTACAGCACACCAGCATATCGGCATCTATGTATACCACTTTGTCAAATTCGTCCAGTTCGAAAATGCGCAGCTTGGTATACATGTGCCTGAAATTACGGTTATCGCTTTCCAGGTGATTTGGATTTTTTATTCGGTCGACATATTTGTATGCAATCTTTAGTGAATCAAGCACTTTTATAGACTCTTCAGATACCAGGTCTGTGATAAGCACAAGCAGGGGATACTTTTTATTATATTTTTTGAGCGAATTATTTAAGGCTACAAGACCGGGCAAAAAGCTGTCTGTACCTAAAAAAGTAACAAATGAATATCGCATTATTTGAAGATATTTAAAATATCGGATACAGGTTTGGCAAGGATGAAAAAATTTAATGATGACCAATTACCGGGGCTCAGCCAGGGAAACATATAAATTCTGACGGATCTTGTCAAAAACGCCTATTTCTTGTACCGCTTTACAATTTTGTAGTTGCGGTATTCGCCAATGCTCCAGCCGGTCAAATCTAATATCAGTTGCAAGAAACGCCTGCGGAAAGTATAATCTTTTTGCAATGGTTTATTGCTGAAGTCGATATTCCAGCGGGTGGTTTCAATTCGCTTTAGCATTACCTGGGGGTGCGTGCCTTTGAAGGGTTTTATACGGTCGGCATTGCCGTAGTCAAATTCGCAGGTTTCGGGTACATGGGTTTTTATCCATTCCTCATCGTGATAAAACTTGTTAAAGTTGCGGCCTTTGTTAGAAAGCCCTTGTGGCGGCCGGGCCCAGCCATAATGATAAACATAAGCATCGATCAGCTTTACGTTGATCTTACGGTCGTTCAGCCGAAACCCTTGTGCATCACGATAGGAGCTCATCCCCTTTATGTTCTTGATTACGCGTATCTCCCGGCGGTACCAGCGGCGGGTATCGCCATAAAAATCGTACGAACCATAAAAGTGAACATATTTGAACAACAGTCCCTCGATGTTCGGATCATCAAGGTTATCCTCCATTTCTTTTTTTATGAGGGGAAGATATTTTTCATGCACCACCTCATCGCCCTGTATGTAAAAGGCCCAATCGGTATCGGGCGAAATAGCAGCCAGTGCCTTATTAGTCTCAATGGCGAATACCTTACCTCCTTCGCGCAGGTTATCATCCCAAATCGTATCAATGATCCTGATCTTGGGTGAGCCGATATCTTCCACCAGTTTGCGGGTATCGTCGTCAGACTTGCCGACCGCTACTACAAACTCATCGCATATAGATAAAATAGAGGAAATGGCTTCAACGATCTGGTAATCGTTGTTTACTGCATTGCGTATAAAGGTAAAGCCGCTAACTTTCATGCCGATAGATAATGACCTGCAAGTTGCTTAAAAAAGTTTACAAAATAAGCTTATCAGGCATTGTTTTAGCCGGATCTTGCCAAAATAGTTCTGCCAATATCGGCGGAGCAAAATTACTGCCTTTTGATGTACTTGGCGTATAAGTGCCTGGCATAACCCACACTGATATAATCCAGAAAAGTCCATTTAGGGAAGCGGGTCCTTTGCAGATTTTTCAGAGAACCAATTATCATGGTACCAATTATCAGGGCAACCGCAATACAAAAAATGGTAATAATTAAAGGGATATACGAACTCATAAAAATATGATATATTTTGCAGTTATACGTAAATGCGCGTCAGAGGGTTACTCCTTTTGTGTGTAATGCTATGTTAAAAAGGCTGAATGCGGTCTGCATTCAGCCTTTATTTTTATTGCCAAACGGCATTTATTTTTTAACCCAGCCGTCCTTTAAGGTTACGGTGCGATTAAATACCAGCTTTTCGGCAGAACTATGTTTTTTATCCAGCGTGAAATAACCTTTGCGCATAAACTGGTAACCTACACCTGGTTCGGCTTTCGCCAGTTCTGGTTCGATGTATGCTTTTTCGATAATGTGCAGGCTGCTTGGGTTCAGATAGCTCTTAAAGTCGCCTTCCTCGTTTGATGGGTCTTCCACCTGAAAAAGGCGGTCATACAACCTCACTTCGGCAGACTTGGCATGCGGAACACTCACCCAGTGGATAGTGCCCTTTACGCTTATGCCGCTGCTGTCGCCGCCTGATTTTGATTCGGGAATATGGGTGCAGTGTACTTCGGTTATATTGCCGTCGGCATCTTTCACAAAACTTTCACCTTTTACAATGGAGGCATTTTTCAGGCGTACCATCAGGCCAACACCCAATCGGAAAAATTTCTTAGGCGGGATCTCCATAAAATCTTCGCGCTCTATCCACAACTCGCGGCTGAATGGTATCTCCCTTCCTCCATCGCCACCTTCTGCCTCGGGGTTGTTCTCGCCATACATAATCTCCGTTTTATCTTCAGGATAATCGGTGATCACCAGTTTTATCGGATCGAGCACGGCCATCCGGCGCCAGGCAGTTTTGTTCAGATCTTCTCGCACGCAAA
>JBQCIS010000090.1:0-9558 GCA_051953515.1 Mucilaginibacter sp. | reverse complement strand
GCACGTTTTTTAGGATTGTTGCTCATAAGGCGCATTTTTGAAACGCCCAGGCTGCGCAATATTTGTGCGCCAACGCCATAATCGCGCTGATCCATCTTGAAGCCTAATTGCAGGTTGGCGTCAACCGTATCGAAGCCGTTTTCCTGTAAATGATACGCTTTAAGCTTGTTGATGAGGCCAATTCCACGGCCTTCCTGGTTCATGTAAACGATAACGCCCTTACCTTCCTGGTTTATCATTTCCATTGCCTTGTGCAATTGCGGTCCGCAGTCGCAGCGGCATGACCCAAAGATATCGCCTGTTACACATGAGCTGTGAACACGTACCAGTATCGGTTCGTCGGGCTCCCAGGTGCCTTTAACCAGGGCAAGATGGTTTTCGCCGGTATCTACCTGCGTAAAGGCTATCATGTCAAAATCGCCATGCTCAGTAGGCATTTTTACTGCCACCTCGCGGGTTACCATGCTCTCAGTAGCCAGGCGGTAGGAAATAAGGTCTTGTATTGAAACGATCTTGAGGTTAAACTCTTTTGCCATTTCCAGCAGCTCCGGCAGGCGCGCCATTTCACCGTCCTCCTTCATGATCTCGCATATCACACCGGCAGGTTCAAAACCGGCCAGGACAGACAGGTCTATAGCCGCCTCGGTGTGCCCGGTACGGCGCAATACGCCGCCATCTTTAGCAATCAGCGGAAATATATGGCCTGGGCGGCCTAAATCTTCCGGTTGGGTTGCCGGATCAATAAGCGAAAGTACAGTTTTTGAACGGTCAGACGCCGATATACCCGTGGTACAGCCATGCAGCAGATCGACAGAAACGGTAAAATTGGTTTCGTGCGAGGTAGTATTGTGGCTTACCATTGGCTGCAGGTCGAGCTCCAGTGCGCGCTGGCGGGTAATAGGGGCGCAAACCAGTCCGCGGCCATATTTAACCATGAAGTTTATAGTTTCGGGCGTGGCATTGCGGGCAGCGGTTAAAAAATCGCCTTCGTTTTCCCTGTCTTCGTCATCAACCACAATAATGGTTTTGCCTGCCTGTATCGCCTCAATGGCTTCCTGTATCGTATTTAACATGTAATAGTTCCTTTGTAGCAGCCGGTTAATATAAACCGGAATATCTTATGCAAAAATAAATCATCCGCCAGGTTGTCTGGTCTTTGCTTTGTAAAATCATGCTAAGCCGTCTTTTTCTTGAACAGCTTATTTATAAAGCGTTTATATGCCTCAATATCAAACAACGTTGAGTCGGTAGTGGCTTTATAGGATAAGAAAACGCCTACCGGTACAAGTATGAATATGGCTATCCACATGCCCAAAATCGGTGGCATGCTACCTTCTTTTACAGATTTTTCGCCGATGGTAGAAACGATATAATACAAAATGAAAAAGATAACAGATACCACTACCGGTAAGCCTAATCCGCCCTTTCGTATAATAGCCCCCAGCGGCGCACCAATAAGGAACAGTACTACGCAAATGGCAGATAGGGTGTATTTTTTCTGATATTCAACCTCCGAGTGGCGTATATTACTATCGTTATCCTTTGTCCTAAGCGAATTATTTTTGATCAGCCCCTGTATAGTACGCACCTCGCTTTCTGCACTGGTAATACTTGACTGTTCTCTGTTCAGCTTAAAATTAGGATCTGTATGCGCATTCGTGTACATTGTCATATAACCATGGTAAATGCTGTCAGGCGGCAAATATTTCTTGCCTTTCTCCTTATTCCCGGGTATCAGGAAATATCGCATATAAGGCATTAAGGCTTTAAATTGCAGATTAAGCAGACTGTCTGTTGAATATTGCGTTGTTTTTTTATACTCCCTTAACTGCCGAATGTCCATCATCTGGAAACTGGACTTAAACAGCGACTGGTCGGTACGTTTTATCTTAAAAACGGAAAGGTCGAACTTGTTTTCCATCTCCCCGAATCTGAAGCGTGTAAGCCGCTGGCGGGAGTTAAAGCCCTGGTCGGCGCCGGATTCGGCATATTGTATGCCGTCTTTCAGCTTAAGCACCATAAATTTATCGCCAGGGGTACGATAGGCCAAGCCTTCCTTTGCAAACGTAACCGTAGTGTTATTGGTATTGTCATCTTTTTGATAGATCATTATACCATACAAGTTCTGGCCATTGGGGTCCTTCCGGTCGACACGTATGGTATACCCCGGAAAGCTGTTGCTGAAAACCCCTTGCGGTAAAAGGGTTGCCGAACGCTGGTTCCTTACATCGTACAGCAGCGAGAAGTATTTCAGGTTGGCTATGGGCAACATGTAATCCGAAAACAGGAACGCGGCAATACTGAGCATGGACACCACAATAACCATAGGGTACATAGCCCGGCTAAGCGATATACCGGCAGACTTAATAGCCACCAGCTCGTAATTTTCGCCGAGGCTGCCATAGGTCATGATGGTGGAGAGCAGTACGGAAAGGGGCAGTGCCATAGCCACATTGGTTGCCGAAGCATACATCATCAGCTCAAGTATTATGTACCAGGCAAAACCTTTGCCGATAAGGTCGTCGATGTATTTAAACAGGAACAACATCAGCAGCACGAACATCACGATGGAGAAGGTGACAACGAACGGCCTTATGAACGACTTGAGTATTAAAAGATGAATTTTCTTCACGGTGCAAAAGTATGCAAAATTAAACAGTGATAAGTTTTTATCATGATAACGGTGCCGAGGCGGCGTATAGTTTGCTGCTGCTTGAAATATTTTTTTGCAAAAAGGATGTTATTAGATTGTGTATCAGGCTTGCAGGTGCGATGAGTGCAGGCACAATAAATGCCCTGTATAAATGAAGCGGGAAGAGGCCTGAAACAGCGTTACGCTATATCCTAATTTGGGTACTGTTACAAGTTAAAAAACAAGGTGAAGGATGATTGGTAAACAGATAAAGCGATTTTATCAGGCGCCTAATACGCTAATGAGGTAATCGATCTGGTTATCCCAGATCAGTTTGCGTTCGGCAAGCTGATCTTCTGTGGCGAAATCAGTAATACTTAACGCAACATCATTAGTCAGGTCGTCCTGCAATATTTCCATCTCGAAAAAATATTGGGGGTCGTCGTCAACCCATTTAAATCTTACCAGTTTATTTTCTTTTGCAGACAGTATGCGAGCACTTTGTTTTTCGCCATCCCAGTTAAAGGTAAACACATGGTCGCGTACGCTTACATCATCAGCAAACCATTGCGCAAGTCCGTTCGCTTCACTCAAAAACCCATAAAGGATGCGTGGAGATGACTTTATTTCGTATTCAATAGTAAATTTTTTCTTCTCAGACATACTGGTTCGCTCAATAGTAATAACATTTAGGGTGTAAATGTTAACATTTTTTCTAAAGAAAACTAATTTCTGCTATATTTGCAAACCTTTTTCAGGCACGTTGATAACAAATATGTTTACCGGTTTGCAAAAGGCATGTTTTAATTTATACGGCGGGGTAGCTCAGATGGTTAGAGCGTAGGATTCATAACCCTAAGGTCGGCAGTTCGATCCTGCTCCCCGCTACTCATTATAAGGCAGTTACGAAGATTTGTAACTGCCTTTTTATTGTTTGCTAAAACAATGATTAAACACTCTAAAGAATACTTTCTGCTTAGTTAAACCAGCCTGATGCTGCTTTGTGCGGCACCTTATACTTTAAATTTACGAAGAAAGACGTTAGTAATCAACGATTACTTTGAGATTAAATTTCGATAATCAGCTCATAGCATACCTCTGTTAAAACAATATTTAAACGGAATTCGGTCTACTCTTCACTTATTACGGATCGATCCTGTCGGCCTACGTTAAAACCAAAGCCTTTAATCCGCACTTCATAAAAATTATCAACTCTCCTAAATAATCTCCTTAATCATGAAATGTCTTTGAAAAATGATAAGAAGTTCTTTGATATTTTACACTAGTAATATCAGTCAAAACGAATTAATACGCATCTCTGAAATCTGCCGAAAACATTTTATTTTTGAAAGATAACCTATTGCAAAAGCGACCTTACCATGCTAAAAACTTTTCAAAAACTTCTTGCCCAAAACCGACTCTGTAAAATACATTTTCTGATCATAGTCTTACTGTTAACGCTATTTCATTCATTATGGGAAACAGTTATAGATAGAACGCTTGTAAAATATGCACTAAGTTTTGTTCAGAGTAATATATTCAGCGACTTTGCTGTTTTAATCCTCACCATTTTCGTTTTAACGTACACATATACAAAATGGCAAAAATGCCCTTTTTCAAATGGGTATGTTGTAGTCGTCATAGCAATGGGCATAATCTACTTTATCTATCGCTTACCATATCAATTTTGGCCATTAACCTCTTTTTATATTGCGCCACAGTTCAAATATGCAGATATATTGGATATCTATGCGGTTTTCATATTCTTCTTAAGCATGAGAACCAAAAAACAAGTGCCATTAAAACAAACAATCGCCGGTATGCAACTGGATCAATCCATTGGCGCGAACGGGGGTGATTTGTTCAACTATGCTGAATATGTCGCTGTGCTGGCTAAGGCCATCATTGGTAATTATCAGAGCGAGTCTTTCGCTATCGGTGTCAACGGCAGTTGGGGTACAGGTAAGACCTCCTTTCTCGATTTGTTAAAACGAAAATTGATGAGCCAGCAAGATATTATTTGTACAGATTTTGACCCTTGGCGATACTCAAATTCACCTGCACTGATACGTTCATTTTTTCAAACGGTAAGGCAGGCTTTAAAGCCTTATCATAATCGGTTATCCGGATTGTTTTTGCGTTACACGGATATGCTGCTGAATAATAGTGGCCCTGATTTATTGAAAAACGTGGCAGGGTTATTCAGCTTACTTACGGACTATGATTCTCCATCGGCCCTTTACAACGAAATTAATGCCGCCATAACATCAACAGGAAAACAACTGGTTATTTTCATCGATGATGTAGATCGGTTGAATAAGGAGGAGATTATAGAAGTGATCAGACTGATAAGAAATACAGCAAATTTTGGTCATGTGTTTTTTATCGTCGCCTATGACCGCAATTATGTACTGAACGCACTAGCCGAATTTAACGATTATAACCATCATCAGTTCCTGGAGAAAATATTCCAATTGGAAATATCGCTACCGCATTATGATAAAAAGGTATTGCAAACAGAACTGTCCAAAAAACTGGTAGCCATAGCACCGTCGTCGGAACATGAGGAAATACAAAAAGAGATAATAGGTACACCATCCATCATACCAACCTACCTTGTTGAATGGCTAAACAATCTACGTGACGTGACACGGCTTACAAATGCCATGTTTCTGAACATGAGCGGTCTTTGGGGAGAGGTCGTGCTCCGTGAGATGCTGCAACTCGAATTGTTACGAATAAAATACCCTGCAGTTTATCGTTTGCTACACGAAAAACGGGGAGATTTTATGGAAAATAACGATGACCGTGTAGGTCCTGATTATCATTTTAAAAGGAGTGACGCTGGTGCAAAAGGCTTATCTGACCCGGATACAAAAGGAGCAACGATTTTCTACGATTATCTGAAAACGCATTATGAAGATCTTGCGATCAATAAAAAAGAGATCAATAAAGTCTATGATCTAGCCTATGGCGTTTTTGGGGAAAAGGGTATAAACTCTCGCCCAAGCTCACCGCTGTCCGTTCGTATGCCGGATCGATTTTATCTTTATTTCCGTTATCAACTTTCGCAAGCTGAGCTTTCTGAAAAGGAATTTTTAGCGGTTCTGGATCAGCCTTTAGAATCTATAAAAAAGCAAACGGATACCTGGATAAATAACCGGTTGGAATCTGAACTTCAGCAACGCTGGAAAGCTGTAGGCGCGTTCAAGGACGTGCAACAATTTGAGACCAGCGTTCGCGCAATCTTTTATATGGCAAATCAGCCCTCGCACACTCGCCGTTCGGGTAATGTTGTTGGTTATGACGGCGTTGACCTTGTCGGAAAAATGAACTGGCGGGATAGTGTTACGCTAAAACCGCTTTATAGAAGTGATTTGGCAGCTTATAGACAATTTGTCGAAGCACTGTTTGCCGAAGAGCAGCTTCCGTTTACTTTTGTTTCCTCCTTTATTTGTGATCTGATACAATCTTTTGATATTGATAAAATATTCCCGATTGATAAGCAAACACTTATCAATTTGAACGTAAGTTATTTAAAGCGATATGCAGTTCAATCGGATGAATTGACATGGGAATTATGGGGTTTGTACCATAATTGTAAATACCAGGAATGGATACAGGAAACTAAAGGCATGTTTAGAGGCCAAAAAATGATGGCTGAAGCTGCTAATACAACGTTTCGTGAATTAATAGAGACAAAGTACCTGGATGGCTATCTCAGGGATATTCTCCAGCAGCAGCCATTTATGAATCACACATTTTCCATAGGACCCACAGTTGAAGAAATATTTGGTAGTTTGACAGCCTTTATCACTTTCGTTCGCGGCCAAAAAGATAATCCTAAATGGCAATATGTTGAGGAATTTCTTCAGTTCACTGAACAGGGTGATTTCCAAGAAACAAGAGGCGCGACATTTGAATTTAAAAAAATACCCGTTAGACGGGGTACATGGTAGACTGTAAATCTCTGTAAAAGTCATAAAAACCTGACTAAGTTAGATTAGAATAGTCAGCAATAATTTCCGGTGCAGGCCTAATAGGATAACCGTTGACCAATCGCATGTTTTGATCCAAAACCGGGTCCAATATCGGTAACATCCCATCTTCAAAGAGCCGTGCGAACAGCAAGTCAACTTCATGATCCGATCGTAAGGTGCATAATTTCCAATCGGCTACGTCGATACCAGCGTTGTTCCATGACCTAACTAATGAATCAATCTTCAGCGGATCTGAGATCAGTGGAACCATATCACTGATAACGAGCACAATGTTGTTGTGCTTATTCCCCATATAACACAATGGCGCATAATACATCCTGCCGGTTTCATGTAATTTAGCTTCCTGGCGGCTATACCGGACAACAGAAACGCCCGTAATCGCAACAAACTCATCATCTGGCTCCATCCCAATCAGCAGCTTCGAGTAGATCCCATAAGCCATATTCTTGATGGTATAACCGATCGGATCGTCCTCGTCATTTTGTTTTACCATCTGTTTCCGGAATCTATCCGCCTGGCGTATCGCCTGCGACTGACTGAACCTTTCAATATAACCTCGGTGGAACGCAAATCTTTTTGTTCCGTCCTCCAATTGAAATTTGATACAATAATCCCCATCATTGGCTAACGGAAAACCACTCCAGGCAATTTGGGCCCTACCCTGCAAAGCAGGCGTCAGTCCGCTGGCCATAATGCCACCCCTTAACAATAGCGACACCCATTCCTTCATGTCAAATTCTTCCAAGAAGGGTGAATTATCTTCCCGTTCCATCCGGGCCGTTCCCATCACCCGGTCCATCGGACGACGGCAATTCCAATGGCACGCCCCCACAGCACTTTGGGTATCTTCATCATCGATCTCGATCAATAAATTCTCTTCGCTACCGACAGGTTTACCGCAATGCAGACAATTACCGAGATTTAAATTCTCCTTACTCAGCTGATCAAGATATTCACTATGTAATTTGATGCATTCTTCCTGGCCACTCCGATCAATACCTGGGGACTCATGAAGCACAAGGACCTTATCGCCTAAAGCGCCGGGATCTTTTTCAATAAACCGGTTGAGACCAACGATACTAGACCCCCGATAGACCAAATTTAAAGGTTCTGAATCGTCGGAAAATTTAACTTGATTGTCTGAAAATCTTAGCCATTTGCTACAAGTAGAAGAGAAGCGCTGAAACTCCGAGATTGCATTTTTATCACCTTCTTTCATTTCAAACACTAACACTTCCTTGTTACAGGAATATTCTCCCGTAAGCGTAATAGAATCTCTGAGAAACGTCTCCATCTCATCTTTATCAATTGCTTCACCCTTTCGCTTTTTGTAATTTGTCAGAATACCGACCAATGCCTTTTGATTGACTGAAGAACGATTAGCGGAATAAGCAAGCGAGTTTTTGATCAGGAGCGCCCATACCAGGTCAGGGTTCTGCATCAATCCTACAAGCAGCAGTTTAGCGCTTTTTTCCAACGACTTGCCTTCTTTCACATCCATGACCTCCACATACAGCCTTTTCGCAAAATTTACGAAACTGTTCCTGTCCAGCCCTGTCTTCAACAAAAAAGCCGCTTTAAACTTATCGTACACCTCTTTTTCACTCTTATTCAACGGGTTCAGCTTAAACGAGGTATCATTTAGACGCATATTCGTGAGGATCTTTCGCAACTCACCGGTAACCCGCCTTGAGCTGTCATCTGAAGTGGCCAATACGAAATAATCATTTGTGCCACCCGTCTGGTATTGTTCGATAAATTGGTTCAACGCTTTCATAAATTCCGAACCCGGCAGATCCGAAAAGCTAACCGAGCGTTTGGCCTGTATATACAGTGAGTGCCCGTTATTGCACAATAATTTCAGATCGTCAACAGCATCCGAAGTTTCAAAATGCATGCTTTTTATTGTCAGCGCAAAATCTTCGTTCAGCAATTGGCTGATCTCGAACTGCGTATAGAGAAAGATCTGGAAACATGCTGCAACCCTTTGCTGGTAATCGATCCCTGAATTGGTGGCGCTTCCACCGCCAGTGTTGTGTTCTGCCATAATTTACAAGATCATAAACGGCCATTGATCGGGATTACGATCGCCTCCGCTACTTCTACCTCATTCGCCACTTCGATCATCTGGTATAATTCAACATCCCTGCTGATCGCCTCAAAGCTGATCGCTAACGCAAACGGTAATTGCTGTGCGGTATCCTTATCCCATCCCTTATGGCCAACGACAGCAAACGATAACTCTTTGGGCAACTGGTTTGATTTAAGAATGGCCCAATCCTTTTGTACTGCACTGTCTTGTCGTTTGTAATCAGCTACATGGCCATAAGTCGGCGAAGTGGATACCGTCCACCTGATCGAACGTTTTTCATCTGCGGCTTCCTCATCGTCGTCTTCTTCCAGGTCTTTGAGCACTCGTGTAGAAAAGGCATCAAATGTCTCATCCAAACGCGATGATTCCCAAGTCAGCCATGAGCCTAAATAGGATTTCAACAGCCGTCGTGTCCTTCGGCAGTTTGCAGTATAAGTAAGTGTGACTTCGATCAGAATATCATAGTCCGTACCCGCTCTGGAAAGCTCCTGCGGTATCGAAACCATATAAAGATTGGCCTGTTGCGCGGCCACTGTGCCCTCCGCCACAAAAGTGATCCGATAAGGAGTATTGCCTAACGCCCGCGCAGCTTCCGGCAAGCCATAACCCAGTGATCGCAGTGCATCAGCCGTAGGGTTAAAAAAGACATGCTCCGGCAATCGCGCCGATTGCACGACCAGCGCCTTATAAAGCAGCGTGCTGTCCTCCGGGAATTTCTTTGCCAATTGCGCGACAATATGCGCTACTTTTGGAGCAGCGAAGGATGTACCGACATCATAACCGATTCCGCCAGCACCTGTTTTTACCACCGTGCCCGAAACCTCATTATAGGG
>JBQCIS010000089.1:0-4804 GCA_051953515.1 Mucilaginibacter sp. | reverse complement strand
ACCTCTGTGCCATTTATGACGCCAGTGACCCGGCACCCAAACTACGCCTGGGCGCGGAGGAACGGCCCAATAACCCCGGTGATATACGTAAGTACCACCTGCAGGTACCCATTCTTCAGACACCCAAACATGTGCATGGCTTGGGCGTACCGGACGTACCACCACAACACCATGCGGGCGCGGCGGGCGAACGTGTACATAAACGCCCGCTGCTATTTGTGCGTTACTTTGCGAAATGGTAAATAATGATACGGCCATTACTAAAAACAAAATTCTGCTCATCTTTTTCATAGTTGATATTTTTTAGTTTACATAGGTAAGATGCCCTTCTTTATAAATGGTTTAAAATCAACACCCGTTTATTGAGGATTGTTGCTCCAATGAAAAGAAGCGATCGAGATACAATTCCCCTCTTAGCGCGTGATTCTTGACTCTTGCTTCTTGATTCGTTTTATTCCTATCTTCGTTTCATGTCATCCGAAGAAGCAAAAAAGAGAATTGACGAGTTATCGTCAGAACTGAAACAGCACAATTACAACTATTATGTGCTGGCTATGCCTACCATTTCCGATTTCGATTTTGATAAAAAACTGGAAGAACTGATTGCACTGGAAAACCGGTTCCCCGAGTTTACCGACCCTGATTCGCCGACACAGAGGGTAGGCGGCGACATTACCAAAGAGTTTAAAACGGTAAGGCACAAATGGCCCATGCTTTCGCTTGGCAATACCTACAACGAGCAGGAATTGCTTGACTTTGACCAGCGTATAAGAAAAGCCATAGGCGACAGTTTTGAATATGTTTGCGAACTGAAATTTGATGGCCTGTCCATGAGCCTTACCTATGAAGCCGGCAAGCTGGAACGCGCCGTTACCCGCGGCGACGGTATACAGGGTGACGAGGTGACCACTAATGTACGCACCATCAACAGCATCCCTAAAAAGCTACACCCCGGCAATTATCCGGAACATTTTGAGATAAGAGGCGAGGTTTTTATGCACCTGAAAGCATTTGAGCGGCTGAATGACGAGCGTATAGAGAATGGCGAAGTGCCTTATGCCAATCCCCGCAACTTTGCTTCCGGAACGATAAAACTGCAGGATTCAAGCGAGGTAGCCAAACGGCCGCTGGATGCCTTTATGTACTTTTTATATACCGATAAGCAGGTATTTAAAACACATTGGGAAAGCCTGCAAGCGGTAAAAAGCTGGGGTTTTCAGGTAAATGATCAAAGCGAGTTATGCAAGGACATTCATGACGCGCTGAAATTTATTGCAAAATGGGAAGAAGCCCGATTTAAACTAAGTTATGATATTGACGGTATCGTCATCAAGGTAAACAACTACTCACAACAGCAGGAGTTGGGCTTTACCACCAAATCGCCGCGCTGGGCCATTGCGTATAAGTACAAGGCCGAGCAGGTTGAAACTGAACTGCTAAGCGTAAGTTACCAGGTTGGCCGTACAGGCGCGGTAACGCCGGTTGCCAATCTGAAACCAGTATTGTTGGCGGGTACAACCGTAAAGCGCGCTACACTGCACAATGCCGATGAGATAGAAGTACGACTAAAACTACACGAGCACGACTGGGTATATGTAGAGAAAGGCGGCGAGATTATTCCGAAGATCATCAGCGTGAATATGGATAAGCGCGTACCGGGCGCGGCCCCTATCCGTTACATTACCCATTGCCCTGCCTGCGGTACCTTATTGGAACGCAAGGAAGGCGAAGCTGCCTATTATTGCCCGAATGATGAAGGTTGCCCGCCGCAGATAGTTGGCAAAATGCAGCATTTTATAGGCCGCAAAGCGATGAATATTGATGGCTTGGGCGATGAAACTATTGAAACGCTGCATCAGAAAGGTTTTATTAAACAGATAAGCGACATTTACGACCTGCACCTGCATAACGCCGAGCTGAAACAATTGGGACGCTTTGGCGAAAAATCCATCAACAACATGATTGAGGGCATTGAGCGGTCTAAACAGATGCCGTTTGAAAAGGTACTTTTCGGTTTGGGTATACGATATGTAGGCGAAACAGTGGCCAAAAAGCTGGCCGCGCATTTCAAAAACATCCACAACCTGGAAAAAGCAACGCTTGAAGAACTGACCACTGCCGAAGAAATAGGCGGCCGTATAGCCCAAAGCATTATTGAATACTTTGAAAGTGAGAAACATAAACAGGAAATTGAGAAACTGAAGGCTGCAGGTTTAAACTTTGTTATCGAAGAAAAAGAATTAACCCTGCAAAGTGAAAAGCTTTCAGGACAAAGTTTTGTTATTTCGGGTGTGTTTGAGAAGTTTTCGAGGGATGAGCTAAAGGACCTTATTGAACAGAACGGCGGGAAAATATTGAGCGGGATATCGGCAAAGCTGAATTACCTGGTTGCAGGCGACAATATGGGGCCTTCGAAACTGGAGAAGGCTCAGAAACTTAATATACCCATCATCAGCGATGCGGATCTGTTAAAAATGCTATCCTAAATGTTTATTGATAAACAGAAATATAAAGAGAGGATGCAAAAACATCCTCTCTTTATGTTATATGGAGCTTATAAATAGCCTATGGCAATAAAGCACAAAAAATATCCCATCAAAAAAGCAAAAGTCCTATCTTAGCAACCTTTAATGAGCACGATGGACAGATTTTATGGAACAGGGGTAGCAATAGTAACCCCTTTTCAGGCGGATGGCCAGGTAGATTATACCGGCCTTGAGGCCCTTGTAAACTATTTAATTGACGGCGGGGTGGAATACCTCGTTGCTTTAGGAACAACCGGCGAAAACGTAACACTTAGCGCAACCGAAAAGCAAAAGATATTTGAAAAGATAGCCGAATTTAACGCGGGAAGAGTAAGCCTGGTTGCAGGTATCGGTGGCAACAATACGCTTGAAGTTGCCGAACAAATGAAGAATTTCAAGGTAAAGGGTTACGATGCTATACTGTCTGTAAGCCCTGCTTACAATAAGCCAACACAAGAAGGCATATACCAGCATTATAAGGCGCTTGCCGAAGTTGCGCCGCTGCCTATATTGTTATATAACGTACCAGGCCGTACCGGCGGTAATATCAGCGCTGAAACAACTGTAAGGCTGGCAAATGACTTTAAGAATATAATAGGCATAAAAGAGGCATCGGGTAATTTTGATCAGATGAACCAGATCTTCCGCGATAAGCCGGAAGGTTTCCTGGTGATATCCGGCGACGATCCGATCACATTGCCAATGATAGCACTGGGCGGCGCAGGTGTAATTTCGGTAGTGGCCAATGCTATACCCAAACAGTTCTCCAATATGGTAAGGCTTTGCCTTAAAGGCGACTTTGCTGCCGCAAGCAAAGAGCATGGCAAGTTTATTGACTTTACCCGCCTTATGTTTGCCGAAGGTAACCCTGCCGGTATAAAAACAGCGTTAAAAAATGCAGGCGTTTGCGGCGATACGCTACGGCTACCGCTTGTACAGGTAAGCGAGGCTACCGCAATTAAAATAGCAGCCGAGACTGCAAAAATACTCAAATAAAAAACCCGGCTTAAGGCCGGGTTTTTTATTTGAGTAAAGTTTTTTCTTTCCAGGTTACTATTTTTTGTTTTTCGCTTCCTGAACTTCCAGTCTGATCGCTTGGGCTAAATTCTTTAGATCCTGCATGCCTTTACGAACACGTGTGCCTGCAGCACTGTTTCCCTTGTTGTAAAACTTGTCAGCATCTGCTTCCAGAGACGCAACAAGGCTCTTTACTTCTTCAAATTTTTTCATTTTGAGATACTCCTTTTTTAATAATGAGGTTTATTGTTTAACTAAGCTAAGCTAAAATCTTTTTAGTTAAAAAAAAATTTTTTACACAAAAAATTAAGTGCTAAAAGGCGTTTTTGGCTATATCAGGACGGTTTTTGGAGATTTAAGAGAGTACCAAAAGCGATTAATTTTTGAATAAATAATATGAAGTGAAATATATATTCAAAAAATCATAAAACACAGGCCGGTTAAGTGTCATTATTAAAATAAAAACCTAACTGGCCTGTGAATTAATAAAAATTAAATATTTAAGTAATCTGGCCTAAACATTGAACGTTCTATACCTCTGTTTTAGCCAAAATATCCGGTTCGTGTGTATGAATTTTGATGATCAGCTCGCCAAAAAGGGTATTTGCCCAGGCAAACCACTTGCGGGTAAAATTGGCAGCATTGTCTTTATTGAACGATTCGTGCATAAAACCTGTTCCGGCATGGGTACTTTTCAACCATTTTACGCAGGTTAATATCTCTTGTTTATTGGTTGACGTAATAGCACGGATAATAATGCTCATCGGCCATATATAATCCATGCCCACATGCGGCCCGCCAATGCCTTCGGCAGCTTTACCTTTAAAGAAGTATGGGTTAACGTTGCTCAGCACCATCCTGCGGGTGTTCTGATACAACGGATCATTTGCAGATATGGCGTCAAGGTATGGCATACCCAGAAGGCTGGGCACATTGGCATCGTCCATAAACAACTGGTTTCCGAAACCATCCACTTCATAAGCCAGCACTTTGCCAAATACCGGGTGATGAGCTACCGCATATTTTTCCAAAGCGGCATGTACTTCGGCAGCCAGCGAACGGCAGCGTGCGGCAGTCGCGGTATCTTTACCTAATACCTCGAACATCTCGGCCATTTGTTTCAGGCTGATTACGGCGAAGTAATTTGAAGGAACGAGAAATGGGTAGATCGTAGCATCATCAGATGGCCGGAAAACCGAGCAGATCAATCCGACAGGTTTTATCGGGTTACCGTAACCTTTAAGCGGTGCCGTATCGGTTGA
>JBQCIS010000088.1:0-10882 GCA_051953515.1 Mucilaginibacter sp. | reverse complement strand
CCTTTTTGTCTATGCCCAGGTTAGCGCCATTAATGGTAACTCCGGCAAACAAGCCGCGGGCACGTGAGTACGAATACACCTCGGCCTCCAGCTTATAATCCGTACTGGCTGTACCGCTGCGCCCTACCGGTCCGGCCGCTGCCGAAATATCACCGCCGATTGTAAAATCTCCGTTCTCAACCTTGGTTAAAGCACCGCTATGGTGAAACACCAGTACCAGATCAACCGATTGTACGCCTATCTGCAAACCAAAGCTGCCGCCGGTTAGGGTAATAAATACCGGGTCGCTCCATTTGCCATTGGCCAGTTTAACCATGGCAACGCCCTTACCGCGTTTGCCGCCTATACCCAGCCCGGCGTTGATCATGTGCGGAATGATTACCACGCCATTATATTCTTCCAGTAATTCGTGCGGGATGCTGCCCTTCATGGTCGCAAAGTCTTTTAATACGTTAGTGGCGTTGTGTATGCGTTCCGTTTCCTTACTGGCATCTGTTGCCGAAGCGCAAACGATAAACAAGCTTAGCAAAATTGGCAGGCAAAGTGTTTTTAGCGTTTTCATGATAGTGTGTTATAATCTATATATGTTATTCTTATTGGTAAAACCCTTAAATAAGGCAATTGTTTGTCATTTTGCGGCAAATCAAGCCTGCTTCTGCCTATCTTTGACGCTAAAATGAAACCCGGTAAAGAGCAGATATTTTCTATTCAAACAGAAATGCAGTTTCAGCAAGCGGCACTGCAGGTATTCCGGTACCAGGCCGAAAATTGCCGGGTATATCAAAACTTTATCCATGGATTGCGCATCGATCCTGCCGGTGTAAAGTATTTTGAAGAAATCCCGTTCCTGCCTATCAGCTTTTTCAAATCGCGGCAGGTGTTAAGTTCAGCCGATCAGGTGCAGGTAACTTTTACCAGTTCAGGCACTACGGGAATGGTTGCCAGCCGCCACCTGGTAACCGATGCCAGTTGGTACGAAGAAAGTTTCCGCAAGGGATTTGAATTGTTTTATGGCAGCATCAGCCAATACACCATCCTCGCGCTGTTGCCCAATTATTTGGAAAGATCGGGCTCATCATTGATCTACATGGTGGAAGATCTGATCAAGCAATCCGGCAACCCGGATAGCGGTTTTTTCCTTTATAATCATGCTGAGCTGTATCATCAGCTCAAAAAGCAACAGCAAAATAATAAACCAACGGTATTGATCGGTGTAACCTACGCGTTGCTCGATTTTATAGAAAACTATCAGATACACTATCCACAACTCATTATTATGGAGACCGGCGGTATGAAGGGTCGCCGTAAGGAAATGATCCGTGAGGAACTGCATGAGCAGCTTTGCAATGGCTTCGGCGTGAATGCTATTCATTCAGAATACGGCATGACGGAACTGCTCTCGCAAGCCTATTCCACCGGCGAAGGCATCTTTAATTGCCCGCCCTGGATGCGTATCCTCACCCGCGACACTAACGACCCGCTTACCATCCTTAGCGATGGCAAGGCCGGCGGCATCAATGTAATAGACCTGGCCAATGTTAATTCCTGCTCATTCATTTCTACGCAGGATCTGGGCAAACTGCATCCGGATGGCTCATTCGAGGTGCTTGGTCGCTTTGATGATGCCGATATCCGAGGTTGCAATCTGCTTATCGCTTAATATCATAAGAAATAAACAACAAAAAATCGCTGTGGCCTCTGTGTAAATCTCTGCGATCCCTGTGGGTAATTTAGCGCAATCGTTTTAACCGCAGAGGACACAGAGAAAGAAACACACAGAGAATGCAGAGATTTGTGAGAAATAAACAAAAAATCCTCTGTGGCCTCTGCGTAAATTTCTGTGCTCTCTGTGGTTAATCTTATCGCAAGGCATTCCGTTACTATGGCAACAATTTGAATTATAGCCAACTTAACCTTCAAATAACACAATATTGTTTATTTTTGCGTTCAAATCAGATAACATCATCACTATGTTAGAGAAATTTTTGAACGACGAACAAGACCCGAAAGCGGTAGAAAAGATATACAGCCGTTTAGTTGACCTGCTTAGCACCGGCGAAGAGATTATTTACATTGCCGTGCAGAAAAAGCCGCTGGTAAATATCCTGCCGGATTGTATTGCTATCACCAATAAGCGCATCCTGTTTTTTACCCCTGCCAACCTGGGCTTGTCGATAAAATTTGTTGATTTTGTGTGGAAGGACATTGTTGATGTGTTCACCAAGGAAGAGATCATCGGCGCTATCTTCAGCGTAAAAACTGTAAACGGTGCCGAAATGGGTGTAGATTATCTGCCTAAAGTCCAAGCCCGCAAACTATACCAGTACGCGCAGGAACGTAAAGAAGCTGAACGCGAAGCCCGCCGCCTGCGCGACCTCGAAGAAAAACGTGCCGAATCAGGCGCTGTGCAGTTCGAGAACAAGGGTAATTTTACTCCTGTTCAGGAACCGGTAACACCGAGGGCCGTTGAATCAGTGCCTGCTCCTGCACCCGCTGCTGTTCATGAAGAACCCGCGCCCGCCCCATCAAAACCGGACGAGTTGACCGAAAAACTAAAGAAACTGAAAATATTATTCGAGAATCATCTCATCTCGCAGGAAGAATACAATCAGAAAAAGCTGGAATTACTGAGCGATCTGTAACTAAATAAAGTCATTTGCGTGAAGTAAGGGTTGACACCAGTCGTGCGTCAAAACTGAACGCCTTTTTCTCCACCAGTTTAATCTTTGCGGCATCTGTATGCAGTGGATTTAACAGGTAATTGAACTCCTGCGGTACAATTACCGAAGGTACTTTCATCAGCAGGTATTTGTTTTGTTTCAGAAAAGCATCGCCCAGTCGTTTTAATGCGATGGGAGGAGAAACGTCCTGCCAGTCGTCAGGTAGTGAAGCATTATCGGCCGTAAGAATACTGTTGTCAGAAATATCAAATTCGGCAAGGCAAAAGTTTGCCGGGAATATAGATGGCGGCAAATGCACCAGTACCTCCAACACCGCCAGCGAAGGGCTCGCCGCCATATAAACCATTGGCTGGCCTATACTGTTCCACCTGCCGCCATAAAGCCTCGCACCTGCGCCGCTTAAGTCGGCGGCATAGTTACATTTGGCAATGCGGTAAAGTATCATCAGGCAAAAATACCGTGTTCTATGCGCCCCAACTCGTTGAATATCATATCAAAACCAAATGAATTATCCAGAAGCGCAAGCGGGGTTTCGTTATTGAAGACGTGGTTCGGGAGTTTCATCCATGCCTTAAAACTATCCATAGAGCCAAAAACCTCCTCACCGCGTGTATAAAGGCGGGCAAGCTCCACGGCTTTCTCGGCGTATTCAGATTTAACAATGGCATTATCCTCGTAGCGCTGTAAAGTACGCTCGGAGATGTGCATAATATTGGCTAACTCCTGAATGGTGATAGATATTTTTTTAGCGAGCGTAAGCAATATGTGCTTTGACAAACCATTGCGGGTAAGCTGCAGAATATCATAATCACTGGAAATGTGCTTACTGCCTAACAGGCCATAAAAAGGGCTAACTGAACTTTTGGTAATGTATGCTGCCATAGGTTCATTAACCAGTAATTGCTCGGTATGTTCTGTTTTGTACGACATTTATCCAAAAATATATACAATTTGTCGTAAATCCAAATTATTCAGCGATAATTAAAAAATAATTCTTCTTGCCTTTTTGTGCTACAAGGTATTTGCCATTGATAAGGGCATCTGCCTGATAAACGTCATCAGCCGTACCTATCTTTTGTTTATTGATAGATACGCCGCCGCCCTGTATCATTTTCTTAGCCTCGCCTTTTGACGGAAATACAGCTGCTTTAGCCGCAAGTAATTCAACCACGTTAATACCCTGCTCCAATTCGCTTTTAGCGATAGTAAAGTTTGGTACACCTTCAAACAAACCCGTTACCTCGGCATCATTCAGTTCATTCAAAAACTCAATACCAATATTGCCAAATAAAAACTCAGATGATTTGATGGCTTTTTCGTATTCAGCTTCGCCATGTACGCGGATGGTAATATCCTTTGCCAATGCCTTTTGCAGGGTGCGCAGGTGTGGTGCGGCATCCTGTTCTGCTTCCAAAGCTTCAATGGTTGCTTTATCAAAAAGTGTAAATATCCTGATATAAGTTTTGGCATCATCGTCGCTGGTGTTGAGCCAGAACTGGTAGAATTTATATGGTGATGTCTTTTCCGGATCGAGCCAGATGTTGCCGCCTTCGGTTTTGCCAAATTTGGTGCCATCAGCCTTTTTTATCAGTTGACTAGTGAGGGCGAAGGCCTCGCCGCCATCTTTACGGCGGATCAGTTCGGTGCCGGTAACAATATTGCCCCATTGGTCGCTGCCGCCCATTTGCAGCACGCAGTTTTTGTTCTTCCACAGATAGTAAAAGTCGTAGCCCTGCACCAATTGGTAAGTAAATTCGGTAAACGACATGCCTGTATCGCCGCTGATGCGGTTTTTAACCGAATCCTTAGCCATCATGTAATTTACGGTAATGTGTTTGCCTACATCGCGTATAAAGCTCAGGAAAGTAAAATCTTTAAACCAATCGTAATTGTTTACCATTTCGGCACTATTGGCGCCGCTGTTAAAATCAAGGAATTTTTCCAGCTGTTTTTGAATACCGGCCAGGTTGCGCTGCAGCACATCTTCCGACAATAAATTACGCTCTGCAGACTTGCCCGATGGGTCGCCCACCATACCGGTAGCGCCGCCAACCAACGCGAACGGCTTGTGCCCCGCACGCTGAAAATGGATCAGCGTCATGATCTGGGCCAGGCTGCCTACGTGCAGCGAGTCGGCAGTAGGGTCGAAGCCGATATAGCCTGCGGCCATGCCTTTGTTCAACAGTTCTTCAGTTCCGGGCATAATATCATGCAGCATGCCCCGCCAGCGTAATTCCTCAACAAAATTCATTGTATATCTATTCAAGTAAAGCGGCGCAAATATAGCACAATAGTGTAAAATCTGCTTTTTGCTCTTTGGGGTAGAATCTTATATGCCGTAATTTGTCGTATATTGAGACAGTATGAATTTTTTATCGCATTACTATTTCGACCGCGACGTTACCAACTGTTACCATATATTAGGTATAGTACTGCCCGATCTGCTCAAGAATGCCGATAAAACTATCGTGCTGCATCCCGAAAAACTACACACAAACAACAATGCCGTTAACAGTATTGTAACCGGCTGGAACAGGCACCTTGAAGTAGACCGCTATTTCCACTCTTCCGATTTTTTCCTTGAACATTCGCACGAATTGAAAAAACGGCTGATTCCCGCCGTGGTTGGCTCGCAGGTAAAGCCATTCTTCCTGGGTCACATCGCGCTCGAACTGATATTGGATAATCTGCTCATCACCACCCATAAAATAACAGTACACAGTTTTTATGAACACCTGCAAGGCTGCGAAGAAGATGTGATAGAAGAATTTCTGTTAGCTGCAGGAATGAAAAACCCGCCGGTATTTTTCCGGTTTTTTACCCGCTTTAAAGACGAAAAGTACCTGCATACTTACATTGAAACGCTCAAGATTGCTTATGCCCTGAAAAGGGTTTGCATGCGCGTTTGGAAAGACCCATTTACCGAAGCGCATGAACAAGCCATGAACATAGTGCTGGAAAAGTACCGCGAGCAACTCCTGCCATCATTTATGCAGGTTTTTGAGGAGATAGAAGGGAAATTGGCATAAACATGCAGCGGGCTGTTTTTATCGCCCCGTAGTGTAATAGCCGTTATTCCGACCGCAGGCTTTCCGCCGGGTTAGCCAACGCTGCCTTGCCCGCGCGTATGCTTACTATAACCAAGGCTATAATAATCATTAACACACCACCCACCAGAAATAACCACCAGCTAAGCGCCACATGATAAGCAAAGTTTTGCAGCCATTTATGCATTTGCCACCACGCAATAGGTATAGCTATAATAAACGCTGTAACCAATAATTTGGCAAAATCGGCAGTTAAAAGCGCTACGATCTGGCTCACAGACGCACCTAATACCTTGCGTACGCCAATTTCTTTTACCCTTGTATTGGTCATAAAAATAACCAGGCCAAGCATACCTAAGCAACTGACAAGTATAGCCACGCCGGCCGACCATGTAAGTAACAGCGATAATTGCTGATCTTCCTTATAAAACTGTTCAATAGTCTTATCCAAAAAAGTATATTCAAAATCAACGTCGGGATATATACTTTTCCATGCGGCACCCATTTTCGAAATAGCTTTGTTCCAGGTTGCAGGGTTGGTTTGCAGGGCAACGTGCATTATATACCCATGTTTGGGCGCCGCACTATATATGAGCGGCCCAACAGCCTCCCGTACAGATTGCTGGTTGAAATCTTTCATAACGCCAACGATAGGTATCTGGGCGCCGCCGAAAGAGAGAAAATGGCCAACCGCATCTGCAGGGTGCTCAAAGCCTATCCGTTTGGCCAGGGTTTCATTGATCAATAACTGGTTTGCCGTATCAGAATTAACTATGTTATGGCCGGCTATCAGTGGTATATGGTAAACAGCCAGGTAAGAGGTATCACCATCGCGTGCGTGAACGGATAAGGTCATGTTTTTACCTTTTTCCTTATAACTAATATCGGTTTCCATGGCGCCTTGAAATGCAGGCGATTGGTTACCCAGGCTCACTGCCTGAATTTCGGGTATTCTGGTCAGTTCCTGTTTTAGAAGGAACTTTTTGTTATTGGGATTATTAAAATCAAGGGGAACAAAAAAATTGATGATAGCATCTTTGCGGAAACCCATATCTTTTTGTTCGGCAAAATGAATTTGCTTATCTACCACCAATACACCTATTACAAATACCTGCGCGATGACAAATTGGGATACGATGAGCGTTTTACGGAGCCAGGCACTACCCGAAGCGCCGACGGTTTTATTCTTCAGCACGGAAACCGGACGAAACGATGACATGATAAACGCCGGATACAAACCCGCTATAACACTTACTACTACCGCCAGCGAAATTAAAAACAGCCACACCACAGGTTCTTTAAGCAAATATGAGGCCTCCAGGCCATCAGGCACAAATCCGCTGAAAAACTTTAAAAATAATGGTGTAAGCGCCGCTGATAAAAGGGATGTAAAAAAGGTGAGCAAAAAGGTCTCGGCAAGGAATTGAGTCATGATCTTGCCTTTCCCGCTGCCCAGCGTTTTGCGTATTCCAATTTCTTTTGCACGCTCAGAGGCATGTGCGGTAGATAAATTTATAAAGTTAATAGCACCCAGCACTAATAAAAATATGGCCAATAAGGCCAGGTTACGAATAATTGCCGGGTTTACTTTGCCGTTGTATTCCGTGTTAATATGTATATCAGACAGTGCCTGCAACCTGCGCACCGCTTTTGGATCCGGGCCTTCGTTGTGCGTTTTAAAAATGTTGGCTATTTCGTGATTGACGGTTGCTGCCTGCACATTTTTGCCCAGTTTTACAAATAATTGGTTAACCGAATTAAGACTACCCCAATCATCCGGGCGGTACTCATTTTTTAAGGTGGTATTATAAATTGTACAGAGAGAAATAAAGCATTTTTCATCAAAATCACTTTTAGCATCCAGATCAGCTACTACGCCTGTAACAGTGGTGCGCACTGTGTCGCTGAATATTACGGTTTTACCCATTACCTGGTCAGGCCTAAGCCCAGGAAAATACATTTCGGCACGGCTTTTACTTAATACCAGGCTATAATTATTTTTAAACGCCGTAGCCGCATTGCCGGCCAACCATTTTCGCGGGAAGAGATCGAAATAGCCGGCATCTGCCATTGCTACATCTGTCTGTTTTTTAAATAATTTGTCAGGCCGGGTACTTCCCTCAGGAATACTCACCTTTATATTCCAGTCGTGATAAGCAAATAAGGCTGCCACGGTTTGCACTCCGCTCACGTTTTGTTTAAGTGCCTGGGCCAGCGGTACAGGAACAGTGTTAGCTTTAAATTGGCTGCCATCGGTAACTAAGCGGTATATCCGGTCGCGATCAGGTTCATACCGGTCAAAGCTCTGGTCGTAGCGTATCATCAAAAAAATAATAAGCGCTGCACTGATACCTATAGAAAGACCCAATATATTGATGGCTGTAGTAACCTTGTTCCTTTGAAAATAACGGAATGCGGTGCGTAGGTAGTTCCTGATCATGACGAGGCGGATTAATTGCAATCAGCGTTTCAACTGTTATGCCAATTTGCAATTTATTAACAATCAGTGTTTTAAGATTAAATTTATTCATAAAGTGTCCGAAACCGAACGTTCGGCGTTCGGAAACGCCACAGTGCTTTCATGAAATTTAATTAATTCTTTTACAGGGGAATGTAATTATAGTATACAGTAAGCACCCGCTCGCCCTCAGTTAAATAAGGTATATTTTAACTGAACATATTTATGCTTTAAATCTATTTTAGTCTCCACCCCCGCAAAATCCCCTAAAAATCAGCATTTAACAGTAAAATAATTTTTTTGTACCAAAAATATATCCGTACCTTTGCAGTCCCAATTTAGTGTTGGGACAAAGGAGAAAAATTATTTAATGGCAAAAAAACAAGAAGCAGAAAAAGAATTAAAAGCAAAAGAAGCTGAACTGGGTGCAGTTAACGCTTCGGTAGAAAAAGAGCAAATTGAATCTGAGGCAGATTCATTCTCTATCGATGACATCAAATCACAAATTAAAACCACACCTGATGCGGATTTCGATTGGGATGCTGATGACAAAAAATTCGGCAACTACAGCGACGCCGACCGTGAAAAATTAGAAAAACTTTATGATGGAACTTTCAGCTCTATCACCAAAGGCGAGATCATTACCGGTACGGTTGTAAACATCAACAGCAAAGATGTGGTATTAAACGTAGGCTTTAAGTCTGACGGTTTGGTATCAGTTTCTGAATTCCGTGATACACCTGAACTAAAAGTAGGTGACACAGTTGACGTTTTTGTTGAGTCGCAGGAAGATGCCAACGGCCAGTTGGTACTTTCACGCAAACGTGCAAAAACTCAAAAATCATGGGAGCGTATTAATTCAGCTCTGGATAACGACGAGATCATCACCGGCTTTGTTAAGAGCCGTACTAAAGGTGGTTTGATCGTTGATATAATGGGCGTTGAAGCCTTCTTACCAGGTTCACAGATCGATATCAAGCCTATCCGCGATTACGATGTGTACGTTGGTAAAACTATGGAGTTTAAAGTTGTTAAGATCAACCACGAGTTCAAGAACGTTGTGGTATCGCACAAAGTGCTGATTGAAGACGATTTGGAAAACCAAAAAACTGAAATTGTTGCTAAACTGGAAAAAGGACAGGTACTGGAAGGTACTGTTAAAAACATCACTGATTTCGGTGTATTCATCGACCTTGGCGGTGTTGACGGTTTATTGCACATTACCGATATCTCTTGGGGCCGTATCGAGCATCCGCGCGAAGTACTGTCATTGGATCAGAAGATCAACGTTGTTGTTCTGGATTTCGACGACGAGAAAAAACGTATCGCTCTGGGCTTAAAACAACTTACCCCACACCCTTGGCAGTCGCTTGACGAAGCCATCCAGGTTGGTTCAGTTGTTAAAGGTAAAATTGTTACCGTTGCAGATTACGGTGCATTCCTCGAAATTATCCCTGGCGTTGAAGGTCTGATCCACGTATCAGAAATGTCATGGTCACAAAACCTGCGCAACCCACAGGAATTCCTGAAAGTTGGCGACGAAATCGAAGCTCAGGTATTGACCTTAGACCGCGAAGAGCGTAAAATGTCGTTGGGTATTAAACAATTAACCCCTGATCCTTGGCAAAATGCTACTGAAAAGTATGCAGTAGGTACCCAGCACGTAGCTACAGTTAAAAACATGACTAACTTTGGCGTGTTTGTTGAACTGGAAGACGGCATCGACGGCCTGGTACACATCAGCGACCTTTCATGGAGCAAAAAGATCAACCATCCGAACGAATTCACTAAAGTTGGTGATAAATTAGACGTGGTTGTTCTTGATCTTGATATCGAAAACCGTAAACTGAGCTTAGGCCACAAACAGTTGGAAGAAAATCCTTGGGATACTTTCGAAACCATCTTCACTATCGACTCGATACATGAAGGTACCATACTGAAAGTGACCGACAAAGGCGCTATCGTAGCTTTACCTTATGGTGTTGAAGGCTTCTGCCCAACCAAACACCTGGTGAAAGAAGACGGCAAGAGCCTGAAAGCGGATGAAACTGCTGAGTTCAAGATCATCGAGTTTAACAAGGATAACAAACGTATCGTTATCTCTCACTCACGTATCTGGGAAGAAGCCCGCGCCGAAGCCCGCGTACAGGATTTCGAAAACCGTAAAAAAGAAGCAAAAGCTGCTACTAACGCGGTGAAGAAAGTGAAAGACTCGGTTGAGAAATCAACCCTTGGCGATCTGAGCGTACTTGCACAGCTGAAAGAGCAAATGGAAGGCGCAGAAAGCAAAGCCAAGAAAGCAGCTGCTAAAAAATCAGAAGAAGAAGCTCAATAAGCTAAATCTTTAAGTTTTTATATCCTAAAGCCTCCCGAAATATCGGGAGGCTTTTTTGTTGATGAATATTTTCACAAACCTTTATGGCCAGGATGGCCTGTCCTGAACTTGTTGAAGGGAAGCCATACCTGCGTTTACAGGCGTCGTACATGTGGGATGCTGAAATAAATTCAGTATGATAGTAATGTCTGAAATATTTCTTTCTTTTGTCAGGCCGCCAGCTTCTGGAGAAAATCAGGCAAAACGATGCGAGATAAGTGCGGCTGCAGGGCCTCGGGGTTTTCATTCACCATAACAGCGGCGCATTCTCTGCTAACAAAAACTTAATAAACAATTCAACCTCAATACGGTTAAAATAAAA
>JBQCIS010000087.1:0-38690 GCA_051953515.1 Mucilaginibacter sp. | reverse complement strand
GTTTTCTTCTACTTTTTTCTGCGCCCGTTCGATAGATTTGGAGATCATCGAATGCTGGATCACTTCGCCTTCTTCCACGCCCATACGCACCATCAGGTTGGAGATACGCTCCGACCCGAACAAACGCATCAGGTTATCTTCAAGCGATACGAAGAATTGCGACGAACCCGGGTCGCCCTGACGTCCTGCTCGACCACGCAACTGGCGGTCAACACGGCGTGACTCATGTCTTTCTGTACCTACAATGGCTAAACCACCGGCTTCCTTCACACCCGGACCAAGCTTGATGTCCGTACCACGGCCAGCCATGTTGGTAGCAATGGTAACCGTACCTGCTTTACCGGCTTCTGCTACAATGTCGGCCTCTTTCTGGTGCTGTTTAGCGTTCAGTACGTTATGTTTAATGCCGCGCAGTTTAAGCATACGGCTCAATAATTCCGAAATTTCAACCGAAGTAGTACCCACCAGTACCGGGCGGCCTGCCTGTGTCAGTTTCCCTATCTCCTCGGCAACGGCATTGTACTTTTCGCGAACGGTGCGGTAAACCAAATCCTGGCGATCATCACGGTGAATTGGTGTATTGGTTGGTATCTCCACCACGTCCAATTTGTATATTTCCCAAAACTCACCTGCTTCAGTAACCGCTGTACCGGTCATACCGGCAAGCTTGTGGTACATACGGAAGTAGTTTTGCAGCGTAATGGTAGCGAATGTTTGGGTAGCATCCTCAACCTTTACATTTTCTTTAGCTTCAATTGCCTGGTGCAAGCCGTCAGAATAACGGCGGCCATCCAAAACACGGCCCGTTTGCTCGTCAACTATCTTTACCTTGCCTTCGTCGAGGATGTATTCGGTATCTTTTTCAAATAGCGTGTAGGCCTTCAGCAACTGGTTTACAGAGTGGATACGTTCTGATTTGATAGAGAAATCGCGCATCAACTCGTCTTTCTTAGCCACCTTTTCGTCAGCCGGGATATGTGATTTTTCAATTTCGGCAATCTCGGTACCTACGTCAGGCATCACAAAGAAATGCGGGTCTTCACCCGAAGCCGTGATCAGCTCAATACCTTTTTCAGAAAGCTCAACCTGGTTATTTTTTTCGTCGATAACGAAGAACAGCTCGGCATCAACCTTATGCATTTCCTTGCTTTGGTCCTGCATATAAAAGTTCTCTGTTTTTAGCAATACCTGCCTGTTGGCGCCTTCGCTCAGGTATTTAATGAGGGCTTTGCTCTTTGGCAAACCGCGGAAAGCGCGCAATAACGCTAAACCGCCTTCTTCAATACCGGTTTTGCCTTCGGCTATCTGCTTTTTTGCCTCGTTAAGTACAGTATTTACGTATGCTTTCTGTGCATTCACTAAGCGCTCAATGCGTGGTTTCAACTCGTAAAACTCATGCTCATCACCGCGTGGTATAGGGCCGGATATGATCAATGGCGTACGCGCATCGTCAATCAATACCGAGTCCACCTCATCCACCATTGCAAAATGCAGTTTACGCTGCACCAGTTCTTCAGGTGTACGTGTCATATTGTCACGCAGGTAGTCGAAACCAAATTCGTTATTGGTGCCAAAGGTAATGTCTGCCAAGTAAGCCTGGCGGCGTTCTTCCGAGTTCGGTTCGTGTTTGTCGATACAGTCAACCGATAGCCCGTGGAACTCATACAGCGGCCCCATCCATTCCGAGTCACGACGGGCCAGATAATCGTTCACCGTTACAATGTGTACCCCCTGGCCAGCGATAGCGTTAAGGTACGCAGGTAGCGTGGCCACCAGCGTTTTACCTTCACCTGTAGCCATCTCGGCAATTTTACCCTGGTGCAGTACAATACCGCCTATCAACTGTACATCGTAATGTACCATGTCCCAGGTTACCGGGTTGCCGGCAGCAAGCCATGTACGGCTGTGGGTAGCTTTGTCGCCTTTTATTACCACGTTTGGTTTGCGGGCAGCAAGATCACGGTCGAAATCTGTTGCGGTAACTTCTATAACATCGTTATTTGCAAAACGGCGGGCTGTTTCCTTTACCACGGCAAACGCTTCGGGCAGGATATTCATCAAAATCTCTTCCAGCTCTTTATCGCGGTCTTTTTCCAGTTTATCCAACTGGCGGAAAAGCTCCACTTTCTCGTTTACCTCAATATCAACTTCGGTTTCGGTCCGTTCCTTGATCGCCTTTATTTCAGCGTCGATACCTTCCAGTCCTACCCTGATTGTCTCTTTAAATTCTATGGTTTTAGCTCTGAGCTCGTCGTTACTAACGGCTTCCAATTTGGCATATTCTTCCTTGATCTTTTCAACCAAAGGCCGAATACCCTTTACGTCGCGTTCTGATTTGCTTCCAAAAAGCTTACTAAAAAAATCCAACATGTTTAATATGATATATGCCCTATGGCCTCAACAATTACGCCATTGTAACCCCAAAGTCATAATGGCAGGCAAATATAGACTTTTGGCGCGATTTTAAGATGTAAAAAAGGCAGTTTGATATAGTCCGGAAGTCCACATAAGTCGGAAAGTCCGAAAGAGGCATATAAATAAAACCATTCATGTAGGTTCCTTCGTTGCGCAGTCTTGCCCACGGCCCGCTCAATGACAAAGACAAGAATTTAATTTTCCGGACTTTCCGGCTTATGCGGCTTCCGGACTTCCTCTCAATCCCCTTCTTCGTCAAAAAACTCGTCGTCTTCATCGTCCTCGGTATCGAGGCCTTCGAGGTTATCAAAGTCGATATCGTCAAAGCTGTCGGGCATGCCATCGAAGCGTTCATCTTCGTTAAAGCGCATGTCTTCGAGCTTTTCCTGTTCGGGGGTACTGGTATCAAAGCGGATGGCCCAGTTGTCCGGTATGTCGTACGATTTATCAAAGCCGCGTATCCAGTCTACAAACACCAGCCTAAACTCTTCCACCTTATCGCGCATCAGGTCCACATAATCCTCCTCGCCTATCTTCACCATCGAAGCGGCCGATACGGCGTTGAACATATCCTGGGCCGCCAGTTTAATCAGCACAGCGTTTTGCATACGCAGCGAATACAGGCTGCCCCCTTCTGCCCCGGCAATTTTTGCCTGTATAATGTAGGCATTGGTCATGATCTCGGCGGCGAGGAACTCGGTTTTTATACTTTCTTTCAACGAGCCGGCAATAGCTTCGGCCAGTTCAACCAATTCTTCCGACTTACGGAAGACGGCCAATTTCCTGTATTTATCTAAACGGCTCATAGGTACTTGATTTGTATATACATGCAAAGCTATAAAAAGGACTTGTAAATGATGAACCGGGCTTAAATTGATTTTGAAGATTTGCCTGCCCCCTAACCGTCATTGCTTCGTTCCTCGCAATAACGGTTATGGCACTGCAGCTGCCACTACCCTACAACCGCTGCTTGGCCTTTATCTCTAAATATTTATTTACCGCGTTTACGGTAAGGTTTTGGGGCGAAGTGAGGATGGATTGGATATTGTATTTGGCGAGTTCTTTTACGATGAGGCGCTTGTCGTACGCGAATTTTTCGGCGATGGTTTTGATGTAGATGCCCTCTACATCGGCAGCGGGTTCTTCGCTGATGTTTTTGAGTTCGGTATTCTCAAAGAAGACTACCAGCAGCAGGTGAAACTGTGCTATACGGCGCAGGAAGGGCAACTGGCGCTGCAGGGCGTTCATGCTTTCGTAATTGGTGAAAAATACCACGAGGCTGCGCTGCTTGATGACGGAACGAATGGTGGAATACATGGCCTCCATATTCATTTCCAGAAAACGGGTTTTCTCCTTATACAGCACTTCGAGTATTTTGTTGATCTGCGTTGGGCGACGGTCTGACGGAATGACGGAGCCTACCTTTTCGCCAACGGTGACGAGGCCGGCCTTATCTTCCTTAATAAGCGCCACGTTGCTCAGTACCAGGCTGGCGTTAATGGCGTAGTCGAGCAGTGTCATGCCATCAAACGGCATTTTCATTACGCGCGATTTGTCGATAACGCAATATACGTGCTGCGATTTTTCGTCGGTATAGTTGTTCACCATCAGGTTGCCCTGGC
This sequence comes from Mucilaginibacter sp., assembly GCA_051953515.1. Lineage (GTDB taxonomy): Bacteria > Bacteroidota > Bacteroidia > Sphingobacteriales > Sphingobacteriaceae > Mucilaginibacter. The sequence continues at coordinate 34,653 of JBQCIS010000087.1, read as the reverse complement.
GCGCGGTGGCTTTCCAGTTAATGGTGCGGTAATCGTCGCCGGGTACGTAGCTTTTTACCTGCTCAAACTCCATGCTGTGGCCCAGGCGGCGTATCTTTTTTATGCCAAGTTCTGACAGGTTGTTAGAGATGGCCATCAGCTCGTACTTGCGCATTTGCAAAAAGGATGGATAAACGGGCAGAGTTTCGGCCTGCGCAAAGTTATACCGGCGACGTACCAACCCCAATGGCGAACGCACGTATACGCGCACATCGCCAAACTGGTATTCGCCGCGCTTGGTTGGGCGCAGCACGTAGTTAATAAACTTGCGCTGCCGCGGCTGCAAAGTGGTTTTAAAGAGAATATCGCGCCGCTGAAACTGGAAGGGTATCTCGTCGATCATACCAACGTCTACATTAAAGGTGTACCAGTTTTCTACATAAATACCCAGTTCGTTATCGTCGCTGTTGCTTAAACGCTCGGGGGCATGCCGCTTGGCAAATACACCTTTGCGCACGCCGTATAACAAATATGTATCGATAATAACAAGTGTTACCAAGGCATAAAAAACTATTTCGGGGATAACACCCAGCCACGTAAAGAAAAACGCAAACAGGAACAGCACCACGCTGCACGCAATAAGCATGAACAGACGGTTGGTTAGGAACAGGTCGCGGTAGTAAAGACGGAATATCTTCTTCATCTGTAGCTTTTGTTTTGAGTCCGGAAGTCGGAAAGTCTTTTTCTCTTTCTGACTTCCCGACTTATACGGACTTTCCGACTATTTCTTACCTCGGAACTTCTATCTTCTGTATTATCTGCATCACAATATCATCCGGCGATACACCTTCCATTTCTTTGTCGGGCGTGAGCATGATGCGGTGGCGCAGTACGGGTGCGGCTACGTACACAATGTCGTCGGGCGTTACAAAGTCGCGGCCGCGGATGGCGGCGATGGCCTTCGCGGCATGTACAATAGCCAGCGAAGCACGCGGCGAGCCGCCCAAATAAAGCGACTTATTATTACGGCTTTCATTAACCAAACGGGCAATGTACACAATGAGCTTATCTTCTACATGCAGGTTTAAAACCTGCGCCCGCAGGTCAATAATATCCCGGCCGGACAGGACAGGCTTCACATGCTCCAACTGGTCGGTAGTTTTGCGCTGATGCTGCTGGGTGATGATGGCGATCTCCTCATCCAGCGTAGGGTATTTGATCTCGATCTTGAACAGGAAACGGTCGAGCTGTGCTTCCGGCAGGCGGTAGGTGCCTTCATGCTCAACGGGGTTCTGGGTGGCGAGTACCATAAAAGGCTCGGTCATTTTGTAGGTATTGCCGTCGATAGTTACCTGTCGTTCTTCCATTACCTCAAACAAAGCCGACTGCGTTTTAGCCGGCGCACGGTTAATTTCGTCAATCAGGATAATATTGCCGAACACCGGACCATGCTTAAACTCAAATTCAGTAAGTTTGGGATTGAAAACAGGCGTGCCCAATATATCAGACGGCATCAGGTCGGGCGTGAACTGTATGCGCGAGTATTGCACGTCGATCGATCGCGCGAGCAATTTTGCGGTGAGGGTTTTTGCCACACCGGGTACGCCCTCAATGAGTATGTGCCCATCGGCCAGTATACCGGCAATGAGCAGTTCAATGCTCTCCTGCTGCCCGACAATGACCTGCGCCAGCGATGATTTTATCTGCTCAACCGCGCTGCTCAACCGGCTTAGGTCGGTTCGTTGTTCAAACATTTCTTCTTCCATATTTATCTGGATTTTTTATAAAATTTCTCGATAAGTTTATTCAGGCCGATCAGTTCGTCGTCGCTCACGCGTTCCTGCATGGCTATAAACTGCAGGTATTGAGCAAACTGCCTTGCAAATTCTTCATCCAAACCCACTTTTCCAATCAATCGTTCCACAAGCTCTTCATCAAACTTGTCGGTTTTAATGTGGTAGGTTTCGCGCAGATGCGCGAGGATATAGAGTACCTGCTTATGGGCGATATCGGCATTGTTGCGCTTCTCGTAATAAAGCTGCCCTATCACATTCACAAACTCAACCGTCGAGTTTTTTAAAGGCGCAATAACCGGAATGACCCGCTGTCTGCGCTTCATCTCGTACAGCACAAACAGCAGCAGACTAAAGATAGTGACGTAATAAGCCCATTGCAGGTAGCCATTGTTAAAGAACACCCGCATGAGCGAATCGCCGCTATTGCCCTGTGTATAATAATCGTCCCAGATGAGTGCAGGCGTATTTTTCACATAGGATAATGCAGTAGCGGCATATTTAGAGCCATCGGCAGTGAGCATGCTGTAGTTGCTGAACATCTTCGGGTTACACATCAGGTACAAATTACCCTTACCGAATTTAAAGCGGATAAAGTTGGCATTATCATCTGTATCCTTACCCACAACAACAGCATGAGCCGTATCAAAATTGGTAAAATAGATATTGGTGCAGCCTTTATTTACCTTATACTGCTGCGCCGGATTGAGATGCTGGCTTACCAGGCTGATGGGCGTAACGCGGTTCACCAGGCCAAAGGTGATGGCGGTTTGTATGTTCAGGTAATCCTCAAATGCCCCACGGAACGCGTCGGCAGCTATAAATACGTCATTACCCTTGCTGAGATATTGAGTGAGCTTTTTGTAATCGTATTTAGTAAGAGTAAGTTCCTGACAGATGATAACGTACGACGAATTACGGATGGAATCGTCGGTAATAGCATTGTAAACCGGAACACGCAGGGATTTGACAGCCGCATTGGGGAAAATATCATTCAGCCGGTTATGCAGGATATAGGTACCAAATGGAATCTTATCATTACTGCTTAACGTCTCGCTCCAATCAAGCTCTTTGGGCTGATTGATTTGGGCGATGAGGTACAGGACAACCAACAAACCGCCAAGTATCAGGTATAACCTTAATCCTTTCATGACAGTTTTTGTTTAAAATCCTGAAAAATATTGCTGATACTGATAAACGCGTGCTTATCTATGCTGAAATTACCATACCACACATACTCAAACTGGCGGGTAATTACCCTAAAGGTTTGCTTTTGTGATGGATCGGAAAGTTCGTTCACATAGGCCGAATTAGTTTTATCTATCTGCCAGTCTATCAGTTGCAGATCACTTAATTGCTTCAGGCAGTGCAGGTAAAGCAGGCGAACGGCAAAGCGGTAATTGCCCTGGGTAATGGCTTTTTCCAGTTCGTCGTCAAAATCTATTCTATTAATATCCTCTATCAACTCTGAATACGGCTCGGGTATCTTTTTTGAACGACGGCGGAACAACCGTATTAAATCAAGACCGAATGACTTTATCACCACAAATACCACAAACGCTATCAGTACCGCATAAAACAAATATTTTAACACCCACAGAAATGAGCTGCTAAAACCGCCACCCAGTTTGGCATGTTTCATCCAACCAAACAAATGTTCTATTATCCATTGCCATAAACGCTCCAGAAAAGAAGTTTCGCCTGCGCCTGAATAATCGGTATAATTAAACTGCGGATCTTTTTTAAAATGGTTTATTGCATTAGCGTCAAAATGCTTTGTCTGAACGTTTGAGGTATCATAATACAACGGCAGCGGCGCTTTATGGGCATGATGCGTTTTTGAAGACTTGTTTTTTGCAATGGCAGCAGCTCTGTCTGTAACGGTTACAAACAACAACAGCAGTAATGCAAAAGTTAATTTCCGCAGCATATCAATAATCCTCGGCAAGGTGAAGGTCGTGATCTTCTTCGTCATCAGGTTTACCAAACTCCTCAATTCGGCCTAATAAACCTATGGCTTCTTTTTGTTCAGAAAGATCAAAATAGCAAAGCGCAATTGCAATAGTAAGCAGGCTGTGCGTTACAATAAGCAAATTCTGCATAACGCTTAAGAAGATAAGTAATGGCTTGATGATGGATTTGCTGGTTAACATTTTGGAACTTAAAGCCACCAGGCTTAACGGTATGCCCGCTATTTTGTAAGCAACAAAAATAATGAGCCACACCACAATGATCACCCCGAACACAAACCACCAGTTACTGCGTATCAATGCAAAACTTTTGTTAAAAGCATAGCCGAATGATGCATTCTCCATCACTATAATGGGTATCACCATAGAAAATACAACACCAAGATAAATACCCGGCAATACACAGAACAAAGTACCAATGGCTGCAAGCAATACCAGCAGCAGGGTAGCGCCAAATACCCGCCAGAAATAATATTTGAAATATCCCCATACCTGGGCCAGTTCAGGTTCCTGCTTTTTATTTTGCAAATAAACCGAGATATAGCATAACGTAACCAGGCTGATACACGCCTGGGTGATCATTAACACGCCGAACGTAACAACAAGGTTAGTTAGCATAGATATGGTGTGCCTTTCAACACTGTATGTATTTTGTATTGGTGTAAAAGAAGCCACGCTTGATATATTAAGGTACGTAGCTGCCGTGCTGATAACACTTAGCACAATGAGCAGGCCGCAAATAACAAAAAGCGAACGCAGCAGCGGTTTCAGGTTATCTTTAAAAAACACAAAGGTGTCGTTAAATACCTGCCCGAAGTCACGTAGTTTCCTTAATTCAATATGCTGTTTCATCAATAATCGTATGGTCAGGATTTAAGGTTTGATTTAAACGGGCGGGATACAACACTACATACCATATAACAAATAGCAGCGAACTACCGAGTATGGTGATACTTAACCATACCGGCATTTCGGTATGGCGGGTAACAAAACTCTCGAATACCGCCGCAGTTAAAATAATGGGGATGATGCCGATAGCTATTTTAAGACCGTCTTTAGCGCCATGCTGCAGCGATACCCAACGGTTGTAGGTTTTGGGGAACAGAAAGCTGTTGCCCATGATCATGCCCGCCGCGCCTGCCAGTATAATGGTTGATATTTCGAGCGTTCCATGTATCCAGATGGTTAATACCGATTGTACGCCAACCCCTTTGCTAAAAAAGTAATACTGAAATGAACCGAGTTCAATACCGTTGCGCATCAGCATAAATACAGAGCCCACGGATAAAATAATGCCCATAACAAAGGTTGATAACATTACATACACGTTATTACCGGCTATTGCCAGGAACATGAAGAACGATGAGCCTTGTTTGTATACGCCCATCGGATCGCCTTTGGCAATGTTATCGTTTGTCATGTTCACATATTCGTCACCCATTACCAGGCGCACAAAGGCGCTGTCGTACTTTGCCGAAAGCGCTCCCATCAAAGAAAACACCAAAAAGAATAGAAAAGAATACAACAATATGCGCCTGTGCTTATAAAATATAAGCGGCAGCTCCTGTTGCCAAAAGGTTATGAAACGGTTGGATTTTTCCTTACGGTTTTTGTAAATAGACTGGTGAAACGTTGAGGCCAGACCATTAAGATATTTTGTAGTATTGGATTTAGGATAAAAGGTTTTTGAATACGCCAGGTCGTCTGTTATGCTGATGAAAGATTCGGCCAACTCATCGGGGCTTTGCGCCTTATGGTTCTCATATTTCTTCCACCGCTCGGTATTTTGCTTGATGAATAGGGCTTCACGCATAAGTTTAGGGGCGCATTTATCTGGGATTAAAATAGTGACAAAACTTTAAACTGCAAGGATAAATTTTCAATAACAATTTTATATTTGTTACCCATGGAAATGATAACCGTACATACCGCACAAAATATCGACATAGAATACGAGGTAGGCGGACTTGGCGAACGCATTGTTGCCAGGATAATTGACTATGGGATATTTATACCAATTGGGGTACTTGCGTCAATTGTAGCCCCTTTGCTATCTAAAAACGGCGCTATCATATTCCTCGTTATCCTTTCTCTTTCCTTCGTTTTTTACGACCTGATATGCGAAGTATTTTTTAACGGGCAAAGTTTTGGCAAAAGGATAATGAAAATAAGGGTGATCAGCCTTGATGGCGGCCGCCCGCGTTTCGGCCAGTTTTTGTTACGGTGGATATTCCGGTTGGTTGATTTTGCACTTGGCGGCGGTATTGTGGCCCTGGTAACGGCCGTAATGTCCAATAAAAGTCAGCGGGTGGGCGATATTGTGGCAGGCACTGCTTTAGTACGCACCGAGCCACGCACGCAACGGAATAAGCTGCTGTATGTGATCACACCCGAAGATTATGAGCCTATGTTTCACCAGGCAATAGAAATTTCAGACCGGGATGCGGCACTGATACATGAAACGATAAATAACTACATCCAAACGGGCAACAATATACCGGTATATAAACTGGCCGATAAAATAAGAAGTCATTTTTCAATAAGCATGCCTCCCGAAATGAACAGCATGCAGTTTCTGCAAACACTTTTAAAAGATTACAGCCACATTATTTCTCATGCTCCTATGGTGTGATGATATAATCCCCACATTTTTATAACATAAGTGATCAAAATTAGGTTCCCGATCAAAATAGCCCCTGTTTTCTTGATAATTTGTTTTGAAGTGTCGAGTTTAAAAAGGCTATCGGCTACTCCGTAAGTAAAGAAAAGAAGCAGGGGAATAGTTGAAGGATATAATTTTAAGCTTTCATGCAAGTCGCCGTTTAAAAGAGCTAATACTGATCGCTGAAAACCGCACCCGGGACAGTCTATGCCGGTAAGATATTTAAAGGGGCACTTCAATAAATGATTTTGCAGCCAGTTAATAAACACAAACTGGCTGCAAAACATATTCAATATTAAGTTACGCGGCATTAAACCTGCGGCGAATTAGTGGGATCTTGATAATTATTAGGCTGGAACGGGCTTGGTGGCGGAGTCCAGGTACCTTTGGCTTCAGCAGCAGATGGGCCAAGATATTGATAATTACCAAAGGCCAGTATCGGGTAAAAAATAAAGCTTAGTAGCAGAAGCCCCACAGTAAAGCCTTCACTCTGACCAAAGCTTTTGCTTAACAGGTTTACTGTCCATACCGCAAAAATGATGTTTACGCATGGAATAAGAAACAAGATGATCCACCAAACGGGTTTACCAACAATTTCCAGTAAAACAATAATATTATAAATAGGGATGATAGCCGCCCATCCGGGTTTACCGGCTTTAGTGTAAATTTTCCAGTGTGCGATAACCATAATTACCCAAAGTGCGATCATTGGGATAATGAGCATGCTGAAAATAGCTAAAATGCCAGCTGCATCTGCAGAAGAGGAACCATAATTGTCCATTTGTGTTTTTAAGGTTTAAAGTGACTAATCGGTTAATTAATTGCAAAATATAAATATTTTTTAAAATACAAATTAAGCCTTACTGTTTCTTTATCCTTAATTTTGGGCAATGCAAAGAGAACAGATATCGGTTTTTGACATGTTTAAGATCGGCATAGGGCCGTCCAGTTCGCACACGCTGGGCCCCTGGCGTGCCGCGCAACAGTTTATACAATCGCTTGAAGTACAAAACGCGCTGATTAAGATAGAGGGTATTAAAATACTGCTCTATGGTTCACTTGCCAAAACAGGCAAAGGCCACGGAACCGATATTGCCATTCTGTTGGGCTTAAGCGGCAACGACCCGGTGACGTTTGACGTGAATGCGATTAACAGTACGATTACGGGCATCAAAACTTCGCACAAACTGGTGTTAGGCGGCAAACAGCCAATAGCCTTTCATTCGGATAACGATCTGCTGTTTTTGTACAACGAGAGTTTGCCATATCACCCAAACGCGGTAACCTTCCAGGCTTTTTTGAGTGACGGAAGGGCCGTTTCAGAAACCTACTACTCAATAGGCGGTGGTTTTGTGGTGAAGGATGGTGCTTCGGGTCAGCAAAAGACGGAGGTCGACCTACCCTTTCCGATCGACACCGCAGGCGACCTGTTGCACTGGTGCATCAAAACCGGGTTGAAAATATCTGAAGTGGTGCTGGAGAACGAGCTGGCCTGGCAAAATGAGGAAGCGGTAAAAGCAGGCACGTTAAACATTTTCAGAGTGATAAAGGAATGTGTTTACCGCGGATGCCATACCGGTGGCAATTTACCCGGTGGATTAAATGTTTCGCGCAGGGCTGCCAACCTCAACAAAAAGCTTATCGGTCAGAATAAATACAATAATTTTGATGAATGGATAACCGCCATACGCCAAACCGGCGGCAGCTTTAAAAATACGCTTGATTGGGTAAGCTGTTTCGCGCTGGCGGTAAATGAGGAGAACGCTTCGTTCGGCCGGGTGGTTACCGCGCCAACCAACGGCGCGGCGGGTGTGATCCCCGCAGTACTGATGTACTACCTTACCTTTTGCGATGGTTATACCGACGACCTGGTGATACAGTTTATGTTCGTGGCATCGGAAATTGGCAGCATATTTAAAAAAGGCTCAACTATATCCGCAGCGATGGGTGGTTGCCAGGCAGAGATCGGCGTGTCATCAGCAATGGCAGCGGCAGCACTTACTGAGTGTTTGGGCGGTACGCAGCGCCAGGTACTCATGGCGGCAGAAATAGCCATGGAACATCACCTCGGCCTTACCTGCGACCCAATAGGCGGCCTTGTACAGGTGCCCTGCATTGAACGTAATACCATGGGCGCTATCAAAGCTATCACCGCCTCACAGCTGGCCCTGCAAAGCAACCCCGAGAACGCCAAAGTGAGCCTCGATGCCGTAGTAAAAACCATGTGGAACACCGCGCAGGATATGAACTCCAAATACAAGGAAACATCAGACGGCGGTTTGGCAATAAATATTCCGCTGAGTTTACCAGAGTGTTGAGACTAAGCGGCCTTGTGCGATTCCCTTCCAGCGGGAGGGTGTAGGGAGGTGTTTGATAAATATGTTATCGAATAAACCCTTTGCCATTTCACTTTTCTATCGCACCTCTACCCCAAGAGGAATTTAACTGCCGTTTCACCTATTGTTTTCCTCGCAACTACTTGCTAAATTCGTTCATCATGTCAACTGATCGCCGTTTGTTCATCAAGCAGGCCGCTGCATTGGCGGGTGCTTTTTCAGTCAACAGTCTGTTCAACCAAACCCATGCTGCCGACTGGAAAGCGGCTGGTGAACGTATTAAACACCTTGATGCCACTGCCGCTACCGATGATGAGGATTACTGGCAGGTCATCCAGCGTGCCTATACGGTCGATAGTAATATCATCAACCTTAATAACGGCGGTGTATCACCTGCGCCGTTGGTGGTACAGCAGGCTTTGGAGCGATATAACCAACTGGCAAACGAAGGTCCGTCATACTTTATGTGGCGTGTGCTCGACCAAGGGCGTGAGCCTTTACGCGAGCGGTTGGCCAACCTTGCAGGCGCCAGTGCGGATGAGATCGCTATCAACCGTAACTCCACAGAAGCGCTAAATACTATTATCTACGGCCTCGATCTTAAACTGGGCGACGAGGTGATCGGCACCAGGCAGGATTATCCGAATATGATACATGCCTGGCAGCAAAAAGCGGCAAGACAGGGTATTGTTTACAAACAGATCAGCTTTGACCTACCAATTGAGAATGATGAGCAGATAGTAAAAGCATATGAAGCAGCCATTACCCCGAATACCCGAATATTGCATGTTACGCACATGATCAATTGGGTAGGCTATATTATGCCGGTACGGAAGTTATGCGATATGGCGCATGAAAAAGGCATAGAAGTTTTGGTTGATGGAGCGCATTCATTTGGCTTGCTGGATTTTAAAATACCCGATCTGCATTGTGATTATTTCGGCACAAGTTTGCATAAATTTCTTTCGGCACCGATTGGCAGCGGGATGCTATGGATCAAAAAAGAACATATTAAAAAAATATGGCCGCTAACCTGCAGTAACCAGCCCCAAAGCGGAGATATACGTAAATTTGAAGAATTGGGCACCCGCAGTTTCCCGATAGAACAAGCCATCGGTGAAGCTATCAACTTTCACGAAGGCATAGGCGCAAAACGCAAAGAAGAACGTATCCGCTACCTGAAAGATTATTGGGCAACAAAGGTGAAAGACATTCCGAAAGTTAAGCTGCATACTTCACTTAACCCAAAATACTCATGCGCCATATGCGGCGTAAGCATTGATGGCATGACGCCAGGCGAATTGGATAGCAAGCTTTTTACCAATTATAAAATACATACAGTGGGCATAGTTTGGGAAAACATCAGCTGCGTGCGTGTTACCCCACATGTTTATACCAGAATAAATGATCTGGATAAATTGGTAAAAGCGATACGGGAGATTGCGGGAGCGTAAATACATCGTCGTGAAGACGTTTACTTCTTTTTCAACTGATTAATCACCATAGGCGCCAATTGCTGCACCCACATGGCATACATCTCGCCCGAAGGATGCAACCCATCACCGGCAATTAAATTTGGATTGGTGGCTGCCTGGCGGGAGATACCGGTAATATCCAGATAATTTACATGGGCTTTTAAACTCTCCGCTTTATTAATGGCGTTGAATTGGTCAATCTGTGGCCCTATGATACTTTCGCGGCCTTGCGCAAAGGGCGTTACGCCATAATCAGGTATCGAGAGTACAAAAACATGGCTGCTATCCCCGCCTGCGAAACTGATGGCCGTATGCAGGAGCTGAACAAAATTCTTTTGATATGCTGTCTGTTCCAGTCCCTGAAACTGGTCATTTACGCCTATAAGCAGGGTAACAAAGCTGTATGTTGTGCCGCTCCGGCTGATTGGATCCTGGTCTATCGCATTGATGAGATTGCCTGTTGTCCAACCGGTTGTTGCAATAATTTTGGGCAATTGCACATAATAGCCATCACTGACTAGTGTTGAGCTTAATTGTATCGGATATGATTCATTTGCCGGTACGGACTCACCTATGGTGTATGAGTCGCCCAATGCAAGGTAGGTGTATGAACCCGAACCACCGGTAGTTTGAGTCGTATCGGTTTTTGTGGTGGTTGATATTGTCAAATCGCTCTTTTTTGTACAGCCGGTTAAAGCCGTAATTGCTATCAATATGAACTGTAACGTTTTCATCCCAATATCTCCATATTGAACAATACGGAAATATGATGTTTAAGGATTTCTTTTACTTCATTAATATCAACTTTTCTGCCCAGTTCTTTTTCCAGCGATGTCACGGCCTTATCTTCAATACCACAAGGAACAATATTTTTAAAATAATCCAGATCGGGATTGATGTTAAAAGCCAGCCCGTGCATGGTTACCCAGCGGCTGCAGCGTACCCCCATGGCGAATATCTGGCGTGCACGTTCGTTATCTGCATCAAACCAAACGCCGGTGTAGCCGGGGTAACGTTCAGCTTTTAATCCGTACTCAGCAAGGGTAAGGATAACGGCTTCTTCCAGCGTACGCAGGTACAGGTGTATATCGGTAAAAAAGTTGTCGAGATCTAAGATCGGATAGGACACGATCTGGCCCGGACCATGATAAGTGATATCGCCACCACGGTTTATGGGGTAATAGGCTGCATGCTTCTCTTTTAATCCCTGCTCATCCAACAGCAAATGTTCGGGCTTACCACTTTTGCCGAGGGTGTAAACGTGGGGGTGTTCACAAAATATCAAATAGTTAGGTGTAATGTCAACAGCTTCAGCAATTCCGGGTATGTCAACATCCATCACAGCGGCGGCTTGGCGGTTGCGCATATCCGTTTTCAGCTTTACAATGTTGCCGAACAGCTCTTCCTGCCTGTCCCATGCTTGCTGATAGTCTATCAGGCCCCAATCCTGGAAAATTACTTGCTTATTTTTCATTTCAGCCTTTTACGTAACCAATCATATAATCTTCGTACTGCATATATTCCACCACATAATCCAAACTAACGGAACCTTTATCAATCCCCGCGCCCAATGCGCCATGCCCTTCAAATGTGAAGGGCTCCAGCGAGATATTATCTAAAAAAGATACCTCTTTCTGCCCGTAGCATTTATAAACCGCTTCTTTGGCACACCAGCAAACGTATAGCTGTTGTATGCGGTTTTTATCCTGCGTAATAAAGCCTAATTCGTGCGGGGTTAGAAACTTTTCGGCAATGCGCTCCACCTTTTCTTTTACTTGTTCAATATCTATCCCAACCGGCCTTGAACGGCTGATCATCACCGCGGCATAATCAAATGAATGGCTCAATGAAATATGGTAGGGCAGGTTTACCAGGTAGGGCTTGCCGTGCACATCAACTTCGCAATCTATGTACTCATCGGTATTGAGCATTTTGCGCAGCAGTACCCGCGTGCCGAGCCAATGCAGGTGGCGTTTGCTTTTATTTAATTTCTCGTAATACGCCTGTTCTTCAGCGTCGAGTTGTAGCTGGCTGTATAGCTCGTCTGCCTCTTCCTCTATTTTCCAAAGGGCAAACTCCGTATCGTCATCAACCTGCTGCCTGTATGCTATAGCCATAAAAGTAAAATTGCAAAAAGGATGGCAAACTTATGTCAAATAATTCTAATTTAGCCATTGTACAAACAGAATTATGATTTTATCTGATAAGCGCATTCTCGAAGAAATTGACAAAGGCACCATTATTATCGAACCGTTCAAACGTGAGTGTTTAGGCACTAACTCTTACGACGTACATTTGGGTAAACACCTTGCCACCTACCGCGACCGCGTACTCGACGCCAAGGTGCATAACGAGATAGAGGGCTTTGAGATACCAAAGGAAGGTTTTGTACTGCAACCCAATACGCTTTACCTTGGCGTAACGGTTGAATATACCGAAACGCATGCGCACGTGCCTTTCCTCGAAGGCAAATCAAGCACCGGGCGCTTGGGGATTGATATACACGCCACCGCGGGTAAAGGCGACGTGGGTTTCTGCAATACCTGGACGCTCGAAATATCATGTGCCCAGCCTGTACGCGTTTATGCCGGAATGCCCATTGGCCAGTTGATCTATTTTGTTGTTGAAGGCGATATCGAAACCATGTATAACACCAAAGGCAACGCCAAGTACAACAATCCAACCACCCGCCCGGTAGAGAGCATGATGTGGAAGAATAATTTTTAATTGTTTACCGGAATATTTTTTCACTTAAAATATCGGTTAAACCTTTGCCGGAAAAGTGTGTCTTAGTGACGGGTATTAATTTATATAACGTATTTATTACGTGACTTTTAATACTTCATCGCTAAATTTATCACATGAACCATAAAAAGCTTATCACATGCCTGCTGTTAGCAGGTACCCTTCTCTTTGCGGCCAGTTTTATTAACTATGATGGCCCAGGCCCTGTACAGCACCTTGTTGATCAACTTACTAAATGGACTGACAATTACCCTGTCGAGAAAGTTTACCTGCAGTTTGATAAGCCGTATTACGCCGTTGGTGATGATATATGGTTTAAAGGCTATGTTACCGTCGGGCCGAAACATCAGCTCTCTGGTTTAAGCAATATCTTAAATGTAGAATTGCTCGATGAGCGCGATTCGGTTAAACAACGCATCAAACTGCCCTTAATAAGCGGCTTTACCTGGGGCGATTTTGCATTATCTGATACATTGCCCGAGGGCAATTACCGTATACGCGCCTATACCACCTGGATGCGGAATTTTGGCGACGAATATTATTTCGATAAAGAAATTACCATAGTTAATTCTGCTGCCAATAAGGTATATACCACATCAAGTTACTCGTATAACACCATAAATGGCAAACAACAGGTAACTGCCGTTATTAACTACACGGATAATAATGGCATTAATTACATTAACAGACCGGTAAAATACACCATTGACCTGGGCTTGAAAAACCTGTTAAAAGGCAAGGGCATAACCGACAATAAGGGCAACCTCACCATCAGCTTTACAGGTCGGCAGAATGAAGCAAGCACGGGAATGATCTCCACTGACATTGACCTGGGCAAAAATGAAGTTGTAACGAAAAATATACTTATTAAAGCTACGTCATCCAATGTTGATGTACAGTTTTTTCCCGAAAGCGGCTACCTGGTAAACACCGTTAATTCAAAAGTGGCCTTTAAAGCAGTTGGGGCTGACGGTTTGGGGGTTGACGTAAAGGGCACGGTAACTGACGACCAGAACAATGCTATTGCTACTTTCAGCAGCGGGCATTTAGGTATGGGCATATTTAATTTTGAACCACTCGCCGGCAAAACCTATAAGGCAAACGTAGTTTTCGCGGATGGCTCGACTAAAACTTATCCGCTTTCTACAGCTATTGATAAAGGATATGTGCTGAGCCTTGATAACAGTGATGAAAACACCATCAATATAAAAATCAGGGCGTCAAAGTCAGCAATAGATAATCAGGATACGCTGACATTGATCGCGCAGGAAGGCGGGGAAATTTATTATGCCGCTAAAACAAAAACCGGCAACCTGAATTTTACCGCCTCTGTTAACAAAAGCCGGTTTCCATCAGGAATTGTGCAGTTTACATTATTTTCATCAAAGGGCGAGCCCATGAACGAGCGCTTGGTATTTGTACAGAACTCCGATCAGCTAAAGCTGGATATCGGTGCAATACAACAAACCTATGCCCCGCGCGAAAAAGTCAAGTTCGACCTTAATGCAAAGAACGCGGAAGACAAACCAGTTGTGGGCAGCTTTTCGGTTTCGGTTACCAACGAAACGCAGGTGCCCGTAAATGAAGATGACGAGAGTAGCATACTATCCAACCTTTTACTTACATCCGATCTGAAAGGATATGTAGAAAAGCCAAACTATTATTTTAATAACGTAAATGAAAAAACGCGGGCTGATCTTGATGTGCTGATGCTTACACAGGGATACCGCAGGTTTGAATGGAAAAAGATATTAAATGATGAGTTTCCGCCAATAACTTTTCAGCCCGAAAAATCATTACAGGTAAGCGGCCATGTAACCACATTCGGTGGTAAACCGATAATACATGGCAAAGTTACCCTGGTATCCACAAAACAGGGATTTTTTTATATGGATACCGTTACAGACGAACATGGGCGCTTTACATTTGGCAACCTGGTATTTGGAGACAGCATCCGGTTTATTGTACAGGCGCGTACCAGCAAAGACCATAAAAATGTGCAGATAGACCTGGACAATATGGCACCACGCTTTATTACGACCGGCAAAAATGCACCTGATATGCGGGTGAACATCAATACTGGTCTATCAGCCTACCTGCAAAGCAGCAAACAATTTCATGATGCGCAGGTGCGTAATGGACTGGGTAACCATAGTATTGTTTTGAAGGAGGTAGTAATATCCGATACACGCCATCCAAAACTGCAATACTCTGATAACCTTAACGGTCCCGGGAATGCAGACCAGGTGCTTACAAGCAAACAATTCCCACCTGGATGTATCAATATAACTCAATGCCTTCAAGGATATTTAATAGGAGTGCTTTTTAATAATAACGGTATCGCGACCTCAACAAGAGGAGGAGTAATGAAATACATAGTTGACGGCATGCCAACAGATGCCGATATGGTCAACAGTATAAGTTCTAATGATATTGCCAGCATCGAAGTATTGCGTACACCTATGTATTATGCTATATATGGGAGCGAGTCAGGCCCTGGCGGCGCTATAATTATCACTACAAAGCGGGGACCTGACCTGGACGATGAAGCAATGAGCCGCCCGGCGCCCGGTATTATTACTTTTTCGCCAACAGGGTACTATAAGGGCCGCGTATTTTACTCGCCCAACTATGACGACCCTAAAACCAATAAGGAAGTTGCCGACCTACGAACGACTATTTTCTGGAAACCCAACCTAATTACCGGCAACGATGGCAATACATCGTTTGAATATTTCAATGCAGGTAGCAAAGGCACCTACCGGGTGGTTATTGAAGGGATTGATAATGATGGCAATATTGGAAGGAAAGTATTCAGGTACAAGGTAGAGTGACAGGACTCGATGAATAACCCAAATTAATGGCGTAAAGCTGCTTCTTGAGCACAAACCTGTGCAATTTATTATTGCTTTTGCGTAATTTTGCGCTTACAATGCCAATAGAAACACAGGAAGAAACCCTGACGCTTGAAGAAATACTTGCAGGGTTGAAGGAAGTACACCGCCTTATTTTATGGAACGATGATGTAAACACCTTTGACCATGTAATATGGTGCATGATGAGATACCTCGATTATTCTGAAGTACAGGCCGAAAAAATTGCCTGGAAAGTGCACAACGAAGGTAAATGCGCAGTATTGGAGGGTTCGTTTACCGAAATGGAGATCTATCGAAAGATATTGCAGCAGGAAGGGCTTACTGTATCAGTAGAATAAGAAGCCGGCGGATATGAGTAATATCTGGCCGGCTTACTAACAACATTAAATAAAACAAAACGTGCACTTTAATTAAGTTCCCCATATAACCAGGCAGATGTTGGGCCTGATAGTTTAATGATAAGGTTTAGGGGAACTGATGTAAAAGTACACACCATGGCACTAAGAAAATCGAGTAGAAATACCTGATTTGGCAAAAGCGTAGTATTACGGGTAAGTGCGGGCAGCAATCTCACCGGCAGTTTATAAAAGCAAAAAGGCCGCTAAATAGCGGCCTTTTTGCTTTTATATTACATTGTTATAATTTAAACCACATAATTCCAGCCATGTGTATCGGGCTTGTTGCCATATTTAATAGCATCCAGCTCTTTTAATACCCTTTGCGAAAATTCGCGGGTTTTCGGGTCGCCCAGGAAATACTCCTGACCATCAACGGTGATGGAACCTACAGGTGCAATTGTTGCAGCAGTTCCGGCACCAAATGCATCCGCCAGCTTACCGGTTTTTGCACCATCAATAATTTCGGCTACCGACACGCGGCGCTCTTCAACCGGGTAGCCCCATTCACGGGCCAGCGCCAATACGGTATCGCGGGTAACACCATCCAATATAGTATCGCGGGTTGACGGGGTAATTACCTTGCCATCCAGTACGAACATAGCATTGGCAGCACCCATTTCTTCAATGTAGGCGTGTTCTTTACCATCGGTCCATATCAGTTGGTCAAAGCCTTCTTCAACCGCTTTGCGGGAAGGGAGCATGCCTGCACCGTAGTTACCTGCAGCTTTGGCATAACCCATACCACCTTCGGCAGCGCGGGTATAAAAGTTCTCAATCTTCACGCGCAGCGTTTTCGAGAAATATGGCCCTACAGGGCATATCAGCACAATAAATTTATAAGTAGCCGATGGCGATACACCCAGATACGGGTCAGTTGCAAACATTACCGGCCTGATGTACAGTGCATGGTTTGCTTTTGCCGGTACCCAGTCGCGGTCAATATCTACCAGTGCGGCAATGCTTTGCACGAAAATATCTTCCGGCAATTCGGGCATACACAGGCGCTCGGCTGATTTATTAAAACGTTTGGCGTTCTTATCCGGACGGAAAATAGTTACAGTTCCGTCGGCATGTTTGTAAGCTTTTATGCCCTCAAAAAATGCCTGGCCATAGTGCAGTGCCGAAATCGCGGGACTCATCGCAATCGGTCCGTAAGGGACTATTTCAAAATTCTTCCATTCACCGTCGGCATAGTCGGCCACAAACATGTGGTCGGCAAAAATTTTTCCGAACGGCAGGTTGTCAAAATCAGTTTCTGCTAAACGCGAGTGTTGCGTTTTAGTGATCTTAATGTCCAGCGTCTCAGTCATGGCAATAATGTTATTTTATCGAAAATGGCAAGGTACGGATTTTTTTGTGCCATGTATAATTTTATACGTAAACTCGTAAAAAACCGCAATTAATTTACAAATGGGAAGTAAAGAAATCCTCCTCAAATGGATAGATGCCTTTAACCGGGCTGATGTGGAAGCGCTGACTGCATTATACAGCAATGATGCCGTTAATCACCAGGTTGCTAACGAGCCTGTAGAAGGCAAAGCCGCCATTCGGCAGATGTTCATTAATGAATTTGCCGCCGCCGAAATGGTCTGCATCCCCGAAAATATTTTTGAAGACGGCGAATGGGCCATTATGGAATGGAAAGACCCTAAAGGCTTGCGCGGCTGCGGCTTTTTCCATGTGGTTGATGGCAAGATCGTCTTTCAGCGCGGGTATTGGGATAAATTGTCGTTTATGAGAGTTCATGGTTCATAAATCATAGTTCAGGGTGTTTGGGTTGCTGCTATGATCTATGAACTATGATCTATAAGCTTCTTCCTACCACGCTCTCTACCCAACCCTTGCCCCAATCATTTATTTGCTCTTCCGTCCAAAGCGAAGAGTAAAATATGCGCTTCTGGAAACGTGGCGGCAAATATTTCTGCCAGTTGGTACCACCTGTAGCCTTAATCTCCTCGGGTTCGCGTTGCAGGTAGCGTACGGCAGATTTATAATGCGATAATGGCCAATTCACATTTACGTTCACATCCAACTGGCGCAGCTCGTTTTCCAGCTCAGCCGTCGCATGGCCTTCGTATTTCAACTGGTGTAATAAGGCGTTGAAATTATGGTTTTCGGTCGCTTTACCCAGTTCTATAAAGGTTTTGCTGTATTTCTTCTCGAACTGCTTCAGCGTAAGCGTTTTTTTGCCGGTGGCCAGTTCTGTGGCGCCCGATTTCCAATATAAATGTTCGAACTGATCCTCTACAGGTGCGCTGCGTAGTTCTTCACGATGCCCGGAGGCTACTAGGTTAATGAAATCCGTAGCATAGATTTCTATCATGCGGTACTGCCCCGATTGAAAGCCGCTTGCCGGTAGTAACGACATGCGGAATTTGAGGAATTGATCCTTTTCCATCCCATCCACCATGATCTCGAACGAACTGATCAGCGCTACAAAATAACTGTTGATGCGTTTCAGCCTTGCGATAAAGAAATCAGTGGTTAACGGATGTTTTTCGGCTATCTGTTTACACTCATGCAGCGCAAGCTTAAAATACAGCTCGGTTATCTGGTGGTACATGATAAATATTTCCTCATCCGGAAAAGGCGTTTTGGGATTTTGCAAGCTAAGTAATGTATCCAGATGGATATAATCCCAATAGGTTAAAAAATCGGCATACAACAACCCGTCAAGGTACGATTGTATGTCCTGGCCCATGGCCTCATATTTTTCCTGAAGCCGGGTCAGGCGGTCTTCAATTTCAGGAGTAAAATTCATGATCAAATGTAGCAAACAAAATAAATCATCAGTATCTTAGTGCATGATATTGTATCAATCATCTTAATGCAAAACATATCCCTAAACAATTGTTATAACTAACGTCCCAACCTTCTGAAAACATGATAAAGAAAATCCTGATTGGCATTGACGACAGCACTTATGCTGACCATGCCGCAAAATACGGTTTCAACCTTTCCGAAAAACTTGATGCCCACATAGGATTAGTGCATATAACCGAACCATTGGCAATACCGTTAAACATGACCACCGGCGCCAACGAGATATTGGGTACACCTATGCAATCAATCAGCATGGCCGATACCGATTTACTGACAACTCAGCAACAAATGGGAGAAAATATCCTGGAAAATATCATTAAAAAATACGCGGGAAAGCAAGAGGTAACACAGTTTAATGAATACGGTTCTACAGGACAGGGAATTATCGACTGCAGCAAAGAATTTCATGCAGACATGATCATTCTGGGTACACATAACCGCACCGGATTTGACCGCCTTTTAAATGGCAGCATTGCCGAATTTGTAGTGCGCCACTCCCATATTCCGGTACTGGTAGTGCCGTCTAAGGAATAATTAGTCTGAAAGTCAGGAAGACCGAAAGTGCGCAAGTAATTAATTTTCCGAACTTTCTGACTTTCCGTCTTGCCGACTAATACAGCAGCCTGAATTTTATTGTATGACCAATAGCTTTCAACTCGTTCAACAGGCCCGGGTCGTAGCCTGATTCCACATCGGTAATTACATAGCCTATCTGCGGGTTGGTTACCAGGAACTCGCCCACAACGTTGATGTTATGGCGGGCAAAAACATCGTTTATTTTAGCCAGGATGCCGGGCACGTTTTTATGGATGTGTATGAGGCGGTGAGCATTATTTACACGCGGCGGCTGCAGATCAGGGAAATTACAACTGGTATGCGTTTTACCCTCGTTCATGAACGCCATTACACGGCGCGGAATGAAATCGTCGTTACGCGGGTTATGTTTCGGGTCATCAAAAATGATGATACCATTTTCAGCGGCTATTTCACCAAGGCTGCGGCTGCTGATCTTACCAAATATACCTATGGCTTTTAACCTGCCGGCATTTTGCAATTGTTCAGGCGTTGGCTGATGTTTCTCGTCGCAGAATAATATGCCCGCTTCCTCCAAATATTTTTCCTCAATGCTTTCTTTAACGCGAATGTTATAACCTTCCTTACGCATCAGCGCCAGCGCATCTTCCTCAATATCGCCTACAACCAAACATTTAATGCGGTTTTTGGGATAGGAAATGGCACGCGGCAGTTTATTGATGTACAAAAACTCGTCGAAGCTCGGCGTAACGTGGTCGGCTTTTTCTGCCACAGATTTGCGCTCAATATTCTCTGTAAAAGCGAAGAACTTTTTAATGATGCCCGATTCCTTTAGCTGGAAATCAGAATATCCGTCGCCGATGCCATAGATATCGCCTTGCAGGTTCATCTGGCGCAGCAGCTTTACCTTGCCGCCTTCCTGCGAGAGCGGATTTTCACGGTCGTAACCAATAATATTGCCATCTTCGTCAAACACGAAGGTGTTGGCGTATATATTTTCCTTTTTGATGTAGTATTCGGTGACCACTGGCGTAATAAACTCCTTAAAGCCGCCGGATACGATCAATACCTCGTCCTGGTGGTTTTTAAAGAAGATAGTATTGCGCGAAAAAGAGGTAGACACCTTCTTTTTCAGGTGCGAGATTAGTTGTTTTAAGTGCTCACGGTTAGCCTGTAACAGCTTTACACGATTCTCCAAACTTTCAGAAAACGACAGGCGGCCTTCCATCGAGGCGTTAGTAAGGTCTTCTATCTTTTTGTAGATAAGCTCCCGTTCGGGATGATTTTTGAGCGATATGCGGGCGAGTTCGTCCAAAGCTTCAACTTGCGTAAAAGTGCTGTCGAAGTCGATTATAAAATACTGATCCATTAAATTAATGTGCAGAAACTACGGATGTGCAAATGTGCGGATTTTTGTTGAATGAGGGATGAAGAAATTGGATTTAGTAATCATCCTCTTTTTGTAATTTCAGTGTTAACGCTCCAGCTACCTGTATATTTCTTTCTTTTATACCATTTTTCAACTAAAACGGCACGTTACCAATTGGCTGAAAGAAGGGTACACTTATTTGCCTATTTTACTGTATGTCTGCATCTTAATTTTTTATACCCTTGTAAAATGTTGCAAAAGCGTAGCGTTGTAGCGCCTGCTACACAGCTACAAATGCTACAAATGCTACAAATATTTGCTCATCGCCTTACAAATCTCTGCCACCGTCTCATCCATCGCCCTAAACTCAATCCCAACGGCTTTTTTAATCTTGGTATTATCAAATCTGACAATCTTGCTGGCAGCCTCGGCAGAAGTTTTATCAATAGCAGGCGCTTTACCGTTAAACAAGGCAATCAGGGCAGCCCAGCGCCAGGCAATACCCATCATCCACGGGCGCGCCAATAACGAAGGCGGTTTCAGGTCAAACCCTTCAGCAATCCTGGCGGCAATGTCTTTATAGTAGCGGTTTTCGGCACTGATAATGTATCGCTCAGCTTCAATGCCGCTGTTCATGAGCAGGATCATGCATTTGGCTACATCGCCCACGTCTACAAACCCGCCGCAACCGGTGGTATAAAATTTTAACCCTTTGCGCACTGTCTCAAAAAGCTGACCGGTACCTTCAGTGCCAGCATGCGGACCCAGTATGAGCGACGGGTTCACAATAACGGCATTCAATCCTTCCGATATGCCGCGCCATACTTCCATCTCGCTTTCCAGTTTGGATATGGCATAGCCATCATTCTCAGCCGTTTCTTCCAGATGGTGGTTTTCTGTGATCAGTTCACCCGGCAAAGCAGCGCCAACAGCCGCTACTGAACTTACATGCAGTAAACGAATATTGCGTTCAAGGCACAGGTTTACGAGGTTGGCGGTACCGGTAACATTAGTGCGTATCATCGGCTCTTTGTCCTTCTGCCTTAATGATACCCAGGCGGCGCAATGATAAACATGGGTAACGCCTTCAAGCGCGTCTTCCAGCGCAAAGGCATCCATTATATCAGCATCAACCCACTCTATTTTACCTGCATGCGCTGACAGAAGAGCAGGGGTTACCGAACTTACCCGCTTCGTACAGCGGATAGAATTACCCTGCTCAACAAGCTGTTTTGCCAGTTCTGAGCCTAAAAAACCTGTGGCGCCGGTAACTAATATCATTATTGATGTGCAGATAAGAAGATGTGCAAATGTGCGGATTGATGCGCGGATGTGCAAATGTGGTGATGTGTAAATGTTGGAATTAATTTTTTAGTCGCATGAAAAATAATCTGCATATTCGCACATCTTCACATTTGCATATCAGAATGTCTTTATCCGATTTCCTTACCCCGGTAGATCTTACTAAAATCGCTCCGCAAAAGGGCTACTATACCAGCCATTTAGGCGACAGGATCAAGCATTCGCCTGCTGATTTGTCGAACATTGCCGAAGATACCGATATTGCTATCATCGGGGTACTGGACGACAGACACTCGGTTAATAACAATGGCTGCGCGCTTGGGCCGGATTATATCCGCGAGAAATTATACCTGCTGAATGAAGGCAACTATGCCACCAAAATAACCGACCTGGGCAATATACAGGCAGGCGCTTCGGTTACCGATACCTACTTCGCGCTGAAAACGGTGGTTGCCGAACTGGTGAAGCAAGATGTGGTTCCCATTATCATTGGGGGCGGACAGGACCTGACTTATGCCCAATACATGGCTTATGAACAACTGGAGCAAAAGGTGGACCTTGTTGTGATCGATTCGCACTTCGACCTGGATGACGATATCTATACCGAAAGCATCGAAACCACCTCCGAATCATACCTCAACAAAATATTTATGCACGAGCCTAACTACCTGTTCAACTACAGCAATTTAGGCTATCAGACCTATTTTAACAGCCAGGCAGGTTTAAGGGTAATGGAAAAGCTGTATTTTGATGTACATCGCCTGGGCGAACTAAGCGGGAACATCAGCGTGGCAGAGCCTGTTATCCGCAACGCCAGCATGATCAGCTTTGATATTAACGCCATTCGCGCGTCTGA
Source organism: Mucilaginibacter sp. (assembly GCA_051953515.1). Classification (GTDB taxonomy): domain Bacteria; phylum Bacteroidota; class Bacteroidia; order Sphingobacteriales; family Sphingobacteriaceae; genus Mucilaginibacter. The sequence goes on along the minus strand of JBQCIS010000087.1, from coordinate 11,535 downwards.
CGCTATGGGTACGGCCAACGCTACACCAAACGGTTTTTATGCCGAAGAAGCGTGCCAGCTTTGCCGTTATGCGGGATATAATGATAAGCTTACATCAATGGGCTTTTATGAGTTTAACCCGGCGTATGACAATAACGGCCAAACCGCTATGCTGATGGCACAAATGATTTGGTATTTCATCGACGGCTATTACAATCGTAAAAAAGATTTTCCGCTTAGTCCAAAATCACAATACCTTATCTATAAGACCAGCCTCAAGCACGATGATCATCAGCTAATATTTGTAAAAAGCAAAAAAACTGATCGCTGGTGGATGCAGGTGCCTTACCCGAATACCGGTTCGGCAAATGAGCGTTTCCACCTTGTGCCTTGTAATTATGATGATTATACGTTGGCTGCTTCGGGCGAAATGCCAGACCTGTGGTGGCGCACTTATCAAAAACTTTCTTAAAAACTGAAACCCACGTTAATACTGGCCCTGTCAATCCACGATTGCGAATCGTAGGTATCGTATTTGGCTATATTGGTTATGCCCTGCTGCATTTCTAATTCGATAAAGAAGTTTGTATTGTTTGACGAAGGGAGTTTTACGCCTATTATTTGCGACAGCCCGCCATCGGTTGTATTAAAATCGCCCTTTACATTATAGCCACCAATTTTTGCACTGTTTAAAAAACCTATGTATGGACCAATATTCTCATACCAGTTTAAATTCCAACCAAAACGCCAGCTTACCATTACCGGTATAGTAATATAATTAAACCTTGCCTTTAGCCCATCAATTACATTTCCGTTATCGTCATACAATGAGCCATCGGATGAACCTTTCTGATCATAGATTGCCTTTATTTTTATTCCCCATGTGTCTGAAAAGCAATAATTTGCCGAAACGCCTACATTAAACACGCCTATGGCAGAAGAAAGGTTATCACCATAATCGATATATGAAAAACCATAGCCGGCATTAATACCAAACTCCAAACTGCCTTTGCCAACGGTTGAATTATGTGAAGAGGGGCCGTAATAATGTTGCGCGGATGCAAGATTGCAAAATGCTACTGCTGCCAGTAATGCAATGAATATTTTTTTCATGAAATTGTGATAATCAGATCGCCTCAAACATACTGATTATTTCGCTTAACACATCAGTATATCAGAAGGCGTGCACTATTTGCAAGTTTTTTACGTTACACTTGCGTATTTTTGTTTTGATGAAGAAGGTATTCGTTTTTTTTATAGCGCTGCTGCCTGCAATGGCAATTGCGCAAACTCCTGTTGAACCCACCGGAAATTTTACCGTAAAAGCTAAAATCGGCAATTTAAATGCACCTGCCCGTGCTTATTTATTTTACCAGATCGGCGCAAATAAGGTTGTCGATTCGGCCCTGATCGTGAATGGCGCGTTTAGCTTTAAAGGTGACGTAATGGACCCTAATAATGCCACACTGGTAATAGATCACGCGGGCACAGGCATGGCTAAACTCGACCCAAAATCAGCCGATGCCCTGGGCTTTTTTATTGATAAAGACTCTATCAGCGTAGTTTCTGCTACCGATTCCGTGTCAAAAGCTAAAGTAACAGGCTCCGTTGCCGAAGCGGATTATGAAAGGCTGGTTGCACAGCTAAAGCCTGTTAACGCAATGGCACAACAGTTTAAGGAATCATCAGGCGCTATGACGCCTGACCAACGAGAAGCCAAAGAGAAAGAAATACAAAAAAAGCAGATCGGTGTATTGGAAGATTTTGTAAAACAAAACCCCAAAAGCTATTTCAGCATGTATGCCATAGCGCAGCTCGGCCCGGTGCTGGATGTTTCGGAACTCTCGCCATTGTATGATAAGCTCGACCCCTCGCAAAAAAATTCTGAGCCGGGCAAGCAGATCAAAAGATCAATAGACGCGTTGATGCCTACCGCATTGGGCGCCATAGCACCTGACTTTACGCAGAATGACCCTAACGGCAACCCTGTAAAGCTGTCGTCGTTCAGGGGTAAATATGTGCTGATTGATTTTTGGGCATCGTGGTGCGGCCCTTGCCGTGCCGAAAACCCGAACGTGGTAAAGGCTTATAACAAATTCAGGAGCAAGAACTTTACTATTATAGGCGTATCGCTGGATAAGCCTGAAGGCCGTGAGAGCTGGCTGGCCGCCATTAAGAGCGACGGCCTTACCTGGACACAGGTATCAGATCTGAAATTCTGGAGCAACGAGGTTGCCCTGCTGTACGCGGTGCAATCCATCCCGCATAACTTTTTGCTCGATCCTTCCGGTAAGATCATAGCCAAAGATCTCCGTGGCAGCGAACTGGACAGTAAGCTGGCGCAGATATTTGGCAACATGTAATAAATGCACGGGATAAATCGCTAATTTAGGGCGATACCTCGTTTATACACATTTAACTGACATGAAGAAACTCATCTCCCTATTGCTGGCAGCTGCGCCGGTGATGGTACTCGCGCAAGAAAATTATACGATCAAAGCGCAGATCGCCCCCTCAATTGGCGCAACCAAAGCGCTGCTTAGCTACCGTACTGATGGAAAAGTAGTAAGTGATTCTACCACGGTTACCAACGGTGCTTTTTCCTTTAGCGGCAAGGTGCCCGACATTACACAGGCAAGACTGGTTGTTAAGTATGCCAACAATCCAAAGAAACCGGATGTATTAATGCTTTACCTGGTGAGCGGCACCACACTCGTTAACAGTAGCGATTCGCTGGCAAAAGCAACTGTAACCGGCACCAAAGTAAATGTAGATGCTCAGGCTTACGAGAAATTTATGCAGCCGATAACTGATGCGCGCAACGCACTTTATGCCGAGTACTACGCCGCACCTGAAGAAAAAAGGAAATCAAAAGAATTTGGTGCTTATATTGATAAAAAGGACGATTCCATATCAACCTTAGCAAGCAGGCAGGATTCGCTTTATATCCTCAATCATAACGATTCATACATGAGTTTGCAGGCATTGCGTGGTATGGGCGGCCCATATCCTGATTACAACAAACTACAGCCTAAATTCAACATGCTGTCGGCTGACCTTCGTGCATCCAAAGAAGGCGTTAAGTACCAGGAATACCTGAATATATTGAAAAACGTTGCGGTAGGCCAGATAGCCCCCGACTTTGCACAGGCCGACACCAATGGCAATGTAGTAAAGCTGTCGTCATTCCGTGGCAAATACGTATTGCTTGATTTCTGGGCATCATGGTGCGGCCCTTGCCGTGCGGAAAACCCGAACGTGGTAAAAGCGTACAACACTTTTAAAGGCAAGAAATTCACCATCCTAAGCGTATCGCTTGACCGTCCGGGTAAAAAAGACGCCTGGTTAAAAGCCATCCATAACGATCACCTCACTTGGAACCATGTGTCAGACCTGAAATTCTGGGACAACGATGCCGCCAAGCTATACGGCATACAAGCCATCCCGCAAAACCTGCTGTTAGATCCTAACGGCAAGATCATTGCCAAAGACCTCTTCGGCGATGACCTGGAAAAGAAATTGAGTGAGATATTTGGTAAGATATAATTAGTCGGTAAGTCTGAAAGTCCGCATAAATCGGAAAGAAACAAAAAGTCCGGGAGTGTTAGCTTCCGGACTTTTTCTTTTTGTAATAATTTATTCAATAAATGTACTTTTAGCATCATGAAAAAACCTTTCCTCATCCTTCTGCTCCTAATGCCTTTTGTTGCTTTTGCACAATTTGGAAGATACACCTTAAAAGGTAAAATGGCTAATTTGAATAGCCCGGCTCAGGTATTCCTGGTTTATAACCGCACGTTAGTAAATTCAGTTGAGTTGCACAACGGCGAGTTTGAGATAGATGGCACTATCAGCGAACCTACCACGGCCTATTTATCGCTGAACAAAACGGGTGATAAATATGCTTATGATAATTATGTTGAGTTATATATCGAGCCTGGCACGATCACGCTGATGGATGCTTCAGATTCGTTGTCGAAAGCTAAAATAACCGGAACCAAAAACAACGATGCAAGCGAAGCATATAAACAGCTGATGCTGCCGTTTAATAAGCGCGACGACGAGTTAGAAGTACGTGATACTGCCGCTACTGAAGCACAAAAAAGCTCAGCAGCCTTTTTAAAGGACCTGCAACTGCAAAATAAAGAGTTGCAGGCAGAAGAAGAAACTATACAGAAGAAGTTTATTCAAACCCATCCATCGGCATTAGTGAGTTTGGACGTGCTGTTCTATTACGCGTATTATTCGCCCTACGAAGAAGTGAAAGCATTGTATGACGGCTTGTCGCCTGCGGTGAAAAACAGCCAGCGGGGTGTTGAGTATGCTGCGGAGCTAAAAAAGATGGCAACAGTTTCGGTAGGCAAAGCTGCGCCTGATTTCACCCTGCCCGATACCAGTGGCAAGTATATTAGTCTCAGCTCATTCAAAGGTAAATATGTGCTGGTTGATTTCTGGGCATCGTGGTGCCCATTATGCCGCCAGGCCAACCCCGACATTGTAAAGGTTTACAATCAATTCAAGGATAAGAATTTCACCATACTCGGCGTATCATTAGATAAGACCGGAGATAAAGCAACATGGATGAAAGCCATCCACCATGATAACCTTACATGGACCCAGGTCTCTGAGCTAAAATTCTGGAAAAGCGAAGTAGTAGGCTTATATCACCTCACCGCATTGCCGCAAAACTTTCTGCTTGACCCTGATGGTAAGATCATAGCCCGCGAACTCACCGGTGAAGAATTATCAGCCCGGTTAAGCGGACTATTAGGCAATTAATATTGGTAATAGAATATATAAGGGGAGTGATGAGCTCCTCCAGTTATAATAATAGTATAAAGACTTTCGGACTTTTCCGGCTTATGCGGACTTTCGGACTTTCTACAACAAATCAAACCCGATATCTTTCCTGAAATACATACCATCGTAATAGATGCGGCTGGCATCGGCCGTTGCTTGCTGCAACGCGGCGAACATACTGTCCTGCAGTGAGGTGATCGCGATCACACGCCCGCCAGATGTCCTGATCTCGCCTTCTTCATCCCTGTAAGTTCCGGCATGGAATACCAGCGATTCATGGATATTTTCCATACCCGTCATCACTTTATCTTTCAGGTATTTTCCGGGATAACCGCCGGCAACCATCATTACGGTGGCGGCTGTTTTACTGGATATTTTCAGTTCCTTTTCGTGCAAAGTACCTTCGGCAACGCCAATGAGCAAGTCAACCAGGTCTGATTCTATACGCGGCAATACGCTTTCCGTTTCCGGGTCGCCCATGCGGCAGTTATATTCTATCATATAGGGCTCGCCATAGCAGTTCATCAGGCCGATGAAGATGAAACCCTTGTATGGAATATTATCGCTTTTCAACCCCTCAATAGTAGGGACGATAATACGTTCTTCTACCTTCTTCAAAAACTTCTCGTCAGCAAAAGGCACCGGTGAAACCGAGCCCATACCGCCTGTGTTTAAACCTGTATCGCCTTCGCCAACACGTTTATAATCTTTCGCCGATGGCAATACCTTATAGCTATTACCGTCCGTCAATACAAAAACCGATAGCTCAATACCCTGCAAAAAGCGTTCAACCACCACCTTAGAACTTGCTGCGCCAAATTTGGCATTACTTAGCATTTCCACCAGTTCGTGCTGCGCTTCTTCGAGCGTGGGGCATATCAGTACGCCTTTACCCGCCGCCAGGCCATCGGCTTTCAGTACGATGGGCAGCCCCATTTTGGGCAGATATTCCAACCCTTCCTGTAAAGTTTCGGGGGTAAATGTGCGCGATTTTGCCGCCGGGATGTTGTGGCGGGCCATGAATTGTTTGGAGAAATCCTTGCTGCCTTCCAGCTGTGCCCCTTCGGCCTGCGGACCGATCACCGGGATATGCTTCACGCTCTCATCAGCCAAAAAAGCGTCGTGTATGCCTTTTACCAAGGGTTCTTCAGGACCAACCAGCACCATATCAATACCGTTATCGGCCGAGAACTGTTTAATACCGTCAAAATCGGTGACTTTTAAATCCACATTGGTGCCGTACTGATCAGTACCCGCGTTTCCGGGCGCTATGTACAGCTTTTCACACTTCGGGCTTTGTGATAATTTCCAGGCGAAGGCACTTTCCCTCCCTCCTGAACCAAGGAGCAGGATCTTCATATTTGCAAAGATAGTTTTTTTTCGTCCGTACATACGCACGATACATAGTTTTACAAATATGTAAATCAGCCTATCCTATCCGGCTTGTATAATGCGAATAATGCAATAAGTGCTATTGTCTGAACCTTGATTTGTGGAATTGAAGGATGGCCCCTTGAGTATCTCCTCGAAATGACGTGGTGAAAAACTGCAACTGCCACTCACATCCCCGGCAACTTCACTCCTGTGGTACGTAACCCTGTCGCTATTTGGGCATGGAGGGCCAGTTTGGTGGTGAGATAGTCGGCGGGGGCTACCCATACGTTTACAATGTATTTCACGCCGTCAACTTCCATAGCCGATACGCCTACACGGTTGCCTGCGCTTGGTATTACGCTTTTATTGGCTTTTATGGCGTCCCATATTATTTTAGTAACCATATCGGGGTCGGCGGCATAGCCGAGCTTTATCTCAAAGTCGAGGCGGCGCTTGCCTTCCCGGGTTACGTTAACAATTACCTCGTTAAATAGCTTTCCGTTGGGGATGATAACGGTTTTGCTGTCGGCAGTAAGCAGCACGGTATAAAATATCTGTATTGAGGTAACCACACCATCCTGCCCCTGGGCTACAATGCTATCGTCAACCTCGAAGGGTTTCAGCAGCAGGATGAGCACGCCGCCGGCAAAGTTTTGCAACGTGCCGGACAGCGCCAAACCGCCCGCCACACCAAACGCGCCGATAAGCGTGCCGAATATGGTGAGCTGGAAGCCCATTATGGTCATTACCAATATAATGAGCAGTATATAAAGCGCTGTAACTGTAAGACTGATGATAAATGGCTGGAGCGAGGAGTGTACCTTCTTTTTAACCATTTGTGCGCGTAAACGCTTACTCAGGAACCTGATAAGCCAAAGGCCCAGCAGAAGAAGTATAAGCCCGAAGATAATTTGCGGACCGATGCGGAACATCCAGTCCAGGGCTTCATCGTATAATCTGTTAAAGTCGATCGTATCTAATTTCACAGGGGCGAAATTAGAAAATAATTTACTTACCGTAGATACTCACAAATAATTCGGGACCTTTAACAAATACCCATTCTACGATATGGGTTTGTAAATACTTAGTTTTTTCAGTTAGCTGTCTCATTACTTCATTAGTTTCAAATGCCATGCCTGAATACCGCCGTATCAGAAATGTTATGCAAACTTAACACAGTTTAACATGTTAATGCGGATTTAATTAATCGTTTGATTAACTAATGACAGTGGGTTTACCCTGAAATGACATAGCGGCTGCATAGAACAAAAAACCTCTGTCTATTTTAGTAGACAAGCCAGCCCCCGATAAATCTCCCCGTAGTGGGAGGCTTAAAAAAGAGCGCCTGATAATAAAAATTACCAGGCGCTCAATTTATTTATATTCTTTTAAGCCCTCCCTACCGGGGAGGGTTTGGGTAGGACTGCATTACATCATGCCGCCCATGCCGCCGCCGCCCATTGGTGGCATGCCTGCAGCTTTTTCATCTTCCGGATCGTCGGCCAGTACGCATTCAGTTGTTAACAACATAGATGCGATAGAGGCTGCATTTTCCAAAGCAACGCGGCTAACCTTAGTTGGGTCGATAACACCTGCACCGATCAGGTTTTCATATTTGTCGGTACGTGCGTTGTAACCAAAGTCGGCTTTGCCTTCTTTTACTTTTTGTACTACGATAGAACCTTCGATACCTGCATTTTCGCAGATCTGGCGAAGCGGCTCTTCAATAGCACGACGGATGATCTGGATACCGGTGTTTTCATCTTCGTTGTCGCCTTTAACATTTGCCAAAGCTTCAACTGCACGGATGAAGGCTACGCCGCCACCAGCAACAATGCCTTCTTCAACAGCGGCACGGGTTGCATGTAAAGCGTCGTCAACACGGTCTTTCTTTTCTTTCATTTCTACTTCAGTAGCAGCACCTACGTAAAGCACCGCAACACCGCCCGACAGTTTAGCCAAACGCTCCTGTAATTTTTCTTTATCGTATTCAGAAGTTGTGGTTTCTATCTGCGACCTGATCTGGCTAACACGGCCTTTGATATCTTCAGTGTTGCCTGAACCATTGATGATGGTAGTATTATCTTTATCAACTACTACTTTTTCAGCAGTACCTAAGTAAGACAAATCAGCATTCTCTAATTTAAAGCCTCTTTCTTCAGAGATAACGGTACCGCCGGTCAGGATAGCTATATCTTCCAGCATTGCTTTCCTGCGGTCGCCAAAGCCTGGAGCTTTAACAGCAGCTACCTTCAGCGAACCACGGATTTTGTTCACTACCAGGGTAGCTAAAGCTTCGCCGTCCAGATCTTCAGAGATGATCAGCAACGGTTTGCCTGTCTGCACCTGTTTTTCAAGGATAGGAAGTAATTCCTTCATTGAAGAAATCTTCTTGTCGTAGATCAGGATGAAAGGATTATCCAGTTCTACTTCCATTTTATCAGCATTGGTTACGAAGTATGGAGAAAGGTAACCACGGTCAAACTGCATACCTTCTACAGTTTTAACTTCGGTTTCGGTACCTTTTGCTTCTTCAACAGTAATTACACCGTCTTTACCAACTTTACCCATTGCTTCAGCTATCAGCGAACCAATAATTTCGTCGTTGTTAGCAGAGATAGCAGCAACCTGTTTTATTTTGTTGTTGTCTTCGCCAACAGTTTGTGATTGGGTTTTCAGGTTTTCCACTACAGTAGCAACAGCTTTGTCAATACCGCGTTTCAAATCCATTGGGTTTGCACCGGCAGCTACGTTTTTAACGCCTGCGGTAACAATTGCCTGTGCCAATACGGTAGCGGTAGTAGTACCGTCGCCAGCTATATCAGCAGTTTTCGAAGCAACTTCTTTAACCATCTGTGCACCCATATTTTCAAGGGCGTCTTTCAGTTCAATCTCTTTTGCTACAGTAACACCGTCTTTAGTGATAGAAGGTGAACCGAATTTTTTGTCGATAATTACGTTTCTGCCTTTAGGGCCCAAAGTAACTTTTACTGCGTTAGCCAGAATATCAACGCCGCGTTTCAGGGCGTCGCGCGCCTCTACATTGTATTTAACTTGTTTTGCCATGTCTTTGTTTAATTCTTGATTTAGTGAATTATTGAATTATTGATTTCCCGGTAGTTGTTTCTGCCTCAATCTTTACAATTCAATTTCACTTCATTTAATTGTCGGTTTAATGAGCTTTTTTGGGGACGAAATCATTCAATAATTCAATCCCTCAATAATTCAATAATTATAATACTGCGTAAATGTCAGACTCACGCATGATCAAATACTCTTTTCCTTCGTAAGTGATCTCGGTACCGGCATACTTGCCATATAAAACCTGGTCGCCAGCTTTTACAGTTAAAGGTTCGTCTTTTTTGCCTTCGCCAACAGCTACGATGGTTCCGCGTTGAGGTTTTTCTTTAGCAGTATCAGGGATAATGATACCTGAAGCGGTTTTCTCTTCGGCGGGAGCAGCTTCCACTACCACCCTGTCTCCGATAGGTTTAATGTTCAATGCCATAATTATGTTCTGTTATTTATATAAGTTTTAATTTTCAAGAGCTTTTCCACATCAATTATGCCATTAAGCAGAGTGGCATAAAAATTCGGTTTTATTGGCAGAATATGTTAACGCTGGTTTAACACCGGGTGAAATCATTACAGCCCGAATGTCATCGTGTCAGTACAGTGTAAAACAAAAAAGGCTCCGTTGGTTGCGGAGCCTTTTATAATTTTTTCAAATGCATTACTTTTTAGGAGCGGCAGGCTGTGTAGCGCCTGTACCAGCAGGTGCAGCAGGTAAAGTCATCTGCTGTTGGGTTGCGCCGGTATTGGTTGGCTTAGATGCATCTTTAGCAGCTTGAATCTGCTCTGCCTTGCTACTATCGGTAGCACCGGTTTTTGATGCTATATTCATAGCCAGCGATATTACCATTAAAAGAATAGCAAGGCCCCAGGTAGCTTTCTCAAGGAAATCGCCGGTACGCTTAACGCCCATCAGCTGCGAAGAACTTGAAAAGTTTGACGACAAACCGCCGCCTTTTGGGTTCTGAATCAACACAATAGCGCCTAACAGCACACTCGCAATAATCGCTATAATCAATAATAAAATAAACATGTCTTTATATAATTAGCTAATTTTCTTTTCTAACTGCTCAATTTGGCCTGCAAAGTAAAGGCTTTTTTCCGGGAATTTCAACATTAATTTTTGATAAACCCTTATGGCCTTATGATAAAGCATCTGATCGGTGTAAATTTGGGCAAGTGTCTCGGTAACAATCTCGTCCTGATCTTCAGAACTGCGCTTGGCTTTATTCTCGTTATCCAGTTTTTCGCTGGTTTGCGGCTTGATCTGAGGCAAATCATGAATGAAGCGCTCAATGATCTCATCCTCCTTCTTACGCGTGTCAAACACAACAGGTTCATTACCGGTAGCACGTTCCAGGTCTTCAACCGATGTCAGGTGGAAGATATTCTCATAATACTGCTGCTGCAATTCATCCGGAACATTCGTTTCTATATTGCGTGTAGTATCAAGAACGAACGGCTGATAGATGCCTGAATGCTCTTTGCGGGTTTTATCCAACCACCACATAAAGCTGTAAGGCATTTTCTCATCAAAGTATTTGGCTACGCGCTCGTATTCGTGCTTCCTGGCGGCAGGCTGCCCTACTGTTTGCGCCGCATTCTGCGGAGCTGAAACAGGTGCCGGCTCCGCTTGTGCCGATGGGGCCTCCTTCACCTCATCGCCCGCCTTTATCCGCTCGCTTAACGCATGGTCAAAAACAAAGAAATCGGTAGCAGCAATGTTGCTCAGCATCAGCTTCTCGGCCTCATCATTCAAATCTACCTTCCGGTTCTTAGCTGCTAACAGGTCTTCTTTCAAGGTTTCAGTCGGCACCTGAAAGCCTAATTCCGGCTGCGGCGCTTCATCCTCGCCTATAAATGATCCGGACGAAGCCAGATTGATATCCTCAATACCCACTATCTCATCAAAAACCTCTTCCTCTATAGGATGTGGCGCCGGCTGCGGCGTATTTTCAAAGGTTTCTGCATACGTTTCATACAACCTGCTTGATATATCACCGCCCGAATAGCTGTTTTCATCTGCATCTGCTGCACCCGGTATATAAAAGCCAGGTGTAGGCAAGTCTATCTCCTGCTCCGTGGCCGGGGCCTCAGCCAGCGGATGCTCCGTTTCATCAACGGTAGCCGTATGTTCAGGCAGCGGAATACTTTCTTCCGCTGTTGCCGGGGTTTCCGCTTCGGCCTCCTGTTGCGCAGGATGATGAAATTCGGTTACAGGTGGCTGCAACTCATGCTCACCGGTTGTTACCTCATCACCATAATTGATCAGATCGTCCAGGTTTTCCGGTTCGGCAATTAATTCAGTGT
>JBQCIS010000086.1:0-16625 GCA_051953515.1 Mucilaginibacter sp. | reverse complement strand
TTAAGCGTAAAGGTAAAAGATGGCTAATAAAACAACCCGGCTGCATACCGTTCACCCGCGCCGATATCAAAAAGCTGGGCAAGCAGATTGAACTGCATCAGCGTTTAGGTTATGAAAATTGAGATGTTAATAGGCGTTTATTGGATAATGGTTCTACTAATACCATTACCACTTTGCGCTCAAACTACATTGTCGGATACAAACCGCCTCGGTAATTACAGCTATCTGATATATGGAAGAACAAAGGCGAACTGCACCGTACAGGCCACAGGTTTCCTGGTAAAAGCAAATAAGCGGACTTTCCTGGTGACTGCCTCCCATGTAATTAATGGCTGGTATTACCAATCATTTGAAAAAGACGGCTCTTACCCTGATACCCTGTTTTTAAGACTATATAGTAAAATAAATGGGAAACCTCTTTTTTTGCCGTTAGATATTCAAAAGCTCAAAAACGCTAAAACGGACGATGATTCGCCGGATGTTTACTTTTATCCTGTTAATATCCCTGATAGTTGCGTAACATACGATCTGACGGCTGCTGTAATGACAATAAATCCCAAAGAAATATTGCCAAAAGAAATAAGGGTATATGGTTATCGTATAACAGCAGATGCAGATACTATTGCATTTGATAAACTTCAGGTGTTAAAAGGAGCTGGTATACTCATCAATAAAGATGATTACACCTGCGATCCTTATACCTACAAGTTTCATTATGCCGGTAAGGATTTAGGGCCGGGGGATTCAGGAGCGCCGGTTTATTTCTTATATAGAGAACCAGATAGCCAACCGCGTGTTATATTCGGGGGAATAGTCATCGGCGGCACCCGGGGATTACAGCAAGTTCTCGCTATAAAGCCCGAGATCATACAGAACATATTGGCAAGCTATCGTTAATTTCGGTCAAGCAATAATAAACCCCGGCTTTTTAAATAAGCGGCTTTAGCCTTTCAATAAAGGATTATTGCAAGTGTGGGAGAGTTGCCTAATCTTATACTTTAGGTAATATTTGGTAAATATTTGCTTTTTAAATGATGAAGCCAGACAAATCATAACCTTTATTACCAGCAAATTGAGTAGGTCTGTCGTTGTCACATAAAGCTATGTAAATGCCGAAAAAATTATATTTTTTACTTATGGGATTATTTTTTTGTCTGCCCCGAAATAATGATTTTATAGAGTAGGGCCGGCCGCTAAGCAATTTGCAATAAAAAAATCTATTTTTGCACTAATATTGTTAAAGTCTATTTATGGCGGCGCTTTTATATGCATAGAATTTTATCCTATATCTTTATCAGTTTTTTTCTTGTTTGTTTTTCAATACAAAGAACCTCTGCACAGAATTTGCAAAATATTTCCACTGTCAATGTGGATGATATTACCGATGCGCAGTTAAGCCAATTGTTAAAGCAATCACAAGATGCTGGTCTTAGTGATGCACAAGTTATTCAGAAGGCGGCAGCACAGGGAATGCCGGAAAACCAGTTGCATAAACTGAGAGATCGCATTAGCAACCTCCGTCATAACAATAGCAGCGCAGTAATGGATACCAGCCGGTATACAAACCAGCAGCGAACTTATATAAGCGCTGATTCTGATACTACTAATAACAGGGTTCTATACCGGCATAAAGGTCCTAATATTTTCGGGGCTGACCTATTTAGAAATAACAACATCCGCTTTGAGCCGAACCTCAGAATAGCAACACCGGTTAATTATGTTATCGGTCCTGATGATCAGTTAAATATTAATATTTATGGTAAATCGCTGGTAAATTGGAGGTTAACAGTATCTCCTGATGGCGATATTAATATACCCGGCGTGGGTATACTAAATGTAGCCGGTAAAACCATCGGACAGGCTACTGCATCTATTACAACTCGCTTAAAGGCCAATAACTACGCTATTGGCAACGGAACCAGCGTGCAAATTACCTTGGGTAATATCCGTAGTATAAAGGTAATTATGGTTGGGCAGTTAGTGCGGCCCGGTACTTATACATTGCCTTCGCTTGCTACAGCATTTAATGCGTTATATGCAGCTGGCGGGCCTAATAACAACGGTTCATTCAGGCAGATAGAGATCATTCGTGATAATCGCATCATCAGGCACCTGGATGTTTATGATTTCCTCACCAAGGGCAACCAAAGCAATAATATTGTGCTGCAGGATCAGGATATTATACGCGTTCCTACATTCCGTGTGAGGGTAGATATGGAGGGGCAGGTAAAGATTCCTGGTTTGTTTGAAGTATTACCCGGCGAAACGTTAAAAAATGTGCTTGATTTTGCGGGAGGCTTTACGGATAGCGCTTATACGGCACGTATTGTTGTTTCGCAAATAAGCGACCAGCAACGCAGGATAACTGATGTGCCTGAAAGCGACTACAAAAATTATATTCCGCTGCGCGGCGATAAATATACAGTCAGTTCAATCATCAACCGTTATGAAAACCGTGTAATTATTAATGGTGCTGTATTTAAACCCGGCGAATATGAACTGGAAAACGGCCTCACGCTATCCCAACTCATCACTAAAGCGGCGGGCCTAAAGGAAGATGCTTTTCCCGACCGAGGCATACTTACCCGTTTGCAACCCGACAATACCACAAAGATTATAGCATTTAACGTTAAAGACGTTGTTAAAGGGATCAACGACATCCCCCTGCAGCGCGAAGACTCTGTATATATTTCTTCCATCTTTGAGCTTCGCGACCGCTATACGGTTGCGATAAATGGGGAAGTACGTATACCGGGCACATTTGCCTATGCCGATAGTATGAAAGTGGCAGACCTGATCATTAAGGCAGGAGGCTTGGCCGAAGGTGCGAGCACCAAACGTATTGAAGTAGCCAGACGTATTTATAACGCTGACGAAAAATCAAAAACAGCGCATATAGCAAATGTATTCAGTGTGAATATTAATGGCGATTTAAAACCAGGCGATGCCGATTTTACCCTGCAGCCGTTTGACGTGATTTCTGTTTATAGCCTGCCAGGTTTTGAAAAGCAGCGAACCGTAAAAATTGAAGGAGAGGTGCTATATCCGGGCGTTTATACGATTCAGGAAAAAGATGAAAAAATATCAGATTTGGTAAAACGTGCTGGTGGTTTTACCGCATTTGCCGATGTTGATGGGGCTTCGCTCAGACGTGATAATATTTCGTTGTTAGGGTTGGAAAAGAACAAGGTGGATATTAATGCCGTTACTCAGGAACAAAATGCGCGATATAAACGATTGAGAAAGGCGTATCGTGATAGCACCGATACAACAACTACATCCCAACAAATGCGTAATAATTTTATTGGCATTGACATGACCAGAATATTGAAATCGCCGGGCTCAAAGATCGATCTCATTTTAGAAGACGGTGATATGTTACGTATACCAAAACAACAACAGGTAGTGCGTATAGATGGGCAGGTTTTGTTTCCGAGTGCAGTTGTTTATAGCGGAGGCAGGTCTTTCAAGTATTATATTATTAGTGCAGGTGGTTTCTCTCCCGAAGCTCTGAAACGCGGTGCTTATGTTGTTTATCCCAATGGTTCTGTTCGTGGGACAAGAAAATTTCTATTCTTTAACAGTTATCCCGACGTGAAACCGGGCAGCCAGATATATGTGCCAAAAAAACCTGCTCCGAAAACGAATGGACTGCAAACTATTATTGGGCTTACAACAGCCCTTGCATCAGTAGGCGCAATAATACTGGGAATTATTAGTCTTCATAAATAATTAATAGTTAGCTATCATTATAGATGGAACAGCATAAGGGTACAGATCCTAATAGCAATGACATAAGCCTGAAAGGTTTATTTATAAAAATAGGGCACTTATTAAATTATCTCAAATCCAAATGGCTCACCTTACTGCTTTTTGGCTTATTAGGTGGTGCGTTAGGGCTGATGTACTCGATAGTAAAGAAGCCTTTGTATACTGCTACCTGTAGCTTTGTATTGGATGATGGCTCCAAAACCAGTAGTTTAAGTCAATACGCGGGGCTGGCCTCGTTAGCGGGTATTGATCTGGGAGGAGGTGCCAGTGGTGGTGTTTTTCAGGGCGATAATATACTTGAACTATATCGCTCACGTACAATGATAGAAAAAACACTACTGTGCAAGTTTGATTATAATGGACACCAGGAGATGTTGATTGACCGGTATATTGACTTTAACAAATTGCGTGATAAATGGAAAGGTGAAAGTTTTCAAAACATCAATTTCAATGGTGATCCGGCACATTTTAATCGGAAACAAGACAGCCTGATCACAGAATTTGTTAACCAAATAAACAAAGACTTGCTTTCGGTAACAAAACCTGATAAAAAATTAACTATAATTAATGTTAGCCTTTCCAGTAAGGACGAACCTTTTTCAATGGCTTTTACCAATAACCTGGTTGAAAATGTAAACAACTTTTACGTCCAAACCAAAACCAAAAAAACGTTGCAAAATGTTCACATCCTACAACACCAGATGGATAGTGTGAGATCGATTCTTAACTCATCGATTCAGGGGGTTGCTTCGGCCATGGATGCTGCTCCTAATGCTAACCCCGCTATGCTTACTTTACGTGTACCATCACAGCGTAAGCAGGTGGATGTACAGGCGAGTTCTGCGGTATATGCCGAAGTAGTAAAGAATTATGAGCTGGCGCAAATGGCGTTACGCGAGGAAACACCGCTTATACAAGTGATAGACCGCCCCGTTTTTCCATTGCTCATTGATAGGGTAACAAAATTTAAGGGTATTCTTATCGGCCTTATAATTGGTGTTTTTGTTACCACAATATTTCTTACCGGTAAAAAGATAGTGAGTGAGTTGGTTTAGGCATCAACGCATAGTTATAAAGGCATATGCTTCGTAAAATAGGATTATATTTTGCCCACCTCAGGTTGTATATCCTGAATAGTTTCATTATGCGAATTCCCATAAACTTTATCAGGATGTTTCTGGTGCGTCGTTTCATTGTCGTGGGTAAAAACTCTTTTGTGTCTATGAACGTAAAGGTACTTAACCTGCATCCGGTAAAGTCACAAATACAAATTGGCGATAACTGTATCATTAATCCCAATGTATTGCTTGATGGGCGTAAAGGACGTATTATTATTGGCAATAATGTGGATATTTCCAGAGACTCCTACATATACACCGCACAACACGATCCGCATGACGATTTTCACAATATAAAATTTGCCGATGTAGTGATAGAAGACCATGTTTGGGTTGCTTCAAGAGCTACCATATTGCCGGGTGTTACGCTACGCAGAGGATGTGTTGTAGCCTGCGGCGCCGTGGTAACTAAAAGTGTTGATGAGATGTGTATAGTAGGGGGAATACCAGCTAATGTTATTGGCAAACGCAGGTCGCAACTGAAATATACCATCAACTATCATCCCCCTTTTTACACATAGCATGATATATATAGCAGAAAGGCACGTAGAAGATTATCTGCACGTACTTGCAAATGTGAATACGGTAAGGATATTCAGAAAAGCTTTCCCCCACGAAAAAATATGCTTTATTTCTGCCCGTGCGCACAATATTAAGGTGAGTAGCTTTTTTAAGGAGAATAGCGATCCTTTGATAGAATTTGTTGCCTTTAACAACAGGCGGCCGGTTAAAAATATAATGCTCAGGGCACTATCACTTGCCAAAAGGGGATTTGACGACGTGCTTTTTTTTAAACGGCTATTCGACAATTCATCGCCTGCGGATGTATTGGTAGTATCGCACATTTACCCGCATTCCTTAATATTATTTAATCTGCTCAAAAGGTTTTATTCTAACCGGGTTGTTTTGCTGATGTTGCATGGTGAGGTAGAATACACTTTGTTTGCACACAACAAAGCCCAAAAACTAATTGGGCTCATGTATAAGCTTAGTTTTAGATTAACACCACGCGGGCTTAATTATATTTTTCTTACAAAGGCCGCAGCGGGGATCATGGCCAATGCAGGCTTCAACACAGGGGCAAATCCTGTATTTATTGAACTGCCTACCATAGTAACAGAACAAGTTTCGACGGAAACAGGCAATACTTCATATTTGCCGGTTAAAATAGGACATATAGGCAGCGCTGGCAAAAGAAAAAATGTCGACCAGCTTTATGTCCTGGCTGACAAGGTTAAGGATGCTGTCAGTACAAGCCGTGTCCAGTTATCTGTTGTTGGGATATTAGAGGCCTCGATAAAATCATATCTCAACCCTTTTGTGGTAAATCTGGTCAATAATCAGATCAACCAACCTATAGATAGGGATATTTACGACAGGGAAGTCTCGCAACTTGATTATGCCATATTCTTTTATGGTTTGAATGATTTTTTGCTGCGAAGCAGTGCCGCATTTTTTGATGCAGTACTGTACGAAAAACCAATAATTGCGTTTAGAAACCGTTTTTTTACTGAACTTTTTGAAACATATGGGCCTATGGGTTATCTATGTGATAGCCTGGATGCCATGCAGGCATTGATATATAAATTGGTTTCGGAGCACCAAGATGCAAGTAGCCAGGTATTGGTTTTTAAAAGTAATATTAAGGCATATAAGTCGACGTTGGGCATAGGCAGCATAGCTGCCGATCTTAAAAAGCAGCTTGATGATCTATTGCCCGATGCTATGATAAAGCAACATGATACAACCATATAAACACTGATCCGGTAGTCGTATTTATTTTGAGCGATTGAGCTGAATGATAACTTATATATTATTTATATTCTGCATAGGTTTTTTTGCCTTTGTTGAATCTTCCGGATTCAATGACAGGTTTATTGAGCAAAATAAAGGTTATATCAGGTATGTAGTTTTTGCACTGTTATTGGTATTTATAGGTTTACGATATAAAATCGGTTCTGATTGGTTACAGTACTATACGTATTATGATAATGTTGAAAATATCTGGACAGTTTTGTTCGATGCTAAAAACGCACCATATTTCTGGGATCACCCATGGGAGCCTGGTTTTAAGCTCTTGATGTCTCTATTTAAATCTACCGGGGTGGAGTTTGAGGTGGTTATTTTTTTAATAACAGCTTTTAATCTTTATTCGCTTAACCGCTTTTTAAAACAATATATTAAAACAGATTTCAGCCTGTTTTTAGTGATGTTTTTGTCATTAAATATGGTACGCGAGTTTGATATTTTGAGGCAGTCGCTGGCATTTTATATTATGTTGTTCGCCTATCGATATGTTAATAAAAGCTTTTTTAAATATCTCCTGGTTTGCCTTATTGCCATGATGTTTCATACCAGCGCGGCAATATTTATCCCGCTTTATTGGCTTTTCGGCATGCGGGTAAAACGAGGTTTTTTAATTTTTACCATTATAGCATTTACACTTAGCTTAGTGCTTAGGCTGCGCATATTGTCAATGCTGGTTGATATTATGGGTAGAATAATTCCTCAAGGGCCTGCAGCATTTTTCTTGCATCAGCTAAAGGCATATTTCGAATTGTACCCGGTTCAAACCAATATCAATTTGGTAACGGTGATCTGTGTGCTATTTTTGTTGATGCTTATTATATTTTACAAGGACGCAGTAAATCTTGATCAGCGTTTTATCGTGGTTTTTCTTGTTTTTGTATACATAAACATTCTTTTTTCAGAAATAGGGGAGATACAGAACCGGTTTGGTTATTATTTTACTATAGGCATTGCTTATTGTACATGGGCCTTTGTTAGTTTGTTTAGGCGCTACGCCCGTATAGCATACATTATATGTACAATAATGTATGCTGCTATAAAAATAGTTTTACCATTTAGAATTGAAGCTACAATGCTTACATACACCCCTTACAGAAATTACTTATTTCATCTCGATCGTAATGAACAAGCCGAGCAGGAAATACTTGACAGGCATGCTAAGTCGCAAGAAGAAATACAAGACCATTTTAATGATAACGACTAATACCAAAGCTTTTCCTGTTAATTAACCGGCGAAATACTGTTCTTACCAATGTTATATATGAAGAATTTTTAAATCAAAATATTAGTATTCACGAAGTAAATTAAAGAAAGAGGCCGTTGTAATGCAAAGCATCTTAACCACATTAAAAAGTAATAGGTGAAAAAGAATTATATATATACACTTTTATTAACGGTATTCAATATCATTTTCCCTATACTCAGTTTTCCCTATATCTCGCGTATATTAGGGCCGGCGGGTGTTGGTAAAGTGCAGTTTGTAATTACTTTTGCCCAGTATTTTGCTTTGGTATCGGCATTGGGTATCCCTTATTATGGGGTAAGGGAGATTGCCAGAGTAAGGCTTAATTATCGCGACCTTTCCAAAACATTTTCCGAGCTAATAACCATTTATATAATCACCAGTGTACTTATTTCTGCGGTTTATATAGCCGTGGTAATGGCGTTTACCCGCTTTTCTACAGATCTTAATTACTATTTGCCAAGCTTGCTTATCATATTACTTGGCTTTAGCTCCATCGATTGGTTTTATCAGGGTATTGAGGAATTTAAAAGTATTGCGCTGCGTTCAATTTTTGTTAAGCTGGCCTCTTTAATACTAATGTACGTGTTTGTGGAAACGTTACATGATGCCTTGATATATCTTTACATCAGCATATTCTCCGTGCTGGGTAATAACATTATCAATATTATATTTCTCCGTAACAAAGTTTCAATCAGTACCACACAATTGCGATTGCGTAAGCATTTAAAGCCATTGTTTTACATTTTTGGCGCAAACCTGAGTATTGCAATGTATAATATGCTCGATACCATATTGCTCGGTCTGTTATCAAATGATAAGGCCGTAGGTTATTATACGGCAAGTACAAAAATTACCCGTATAGCCATGCCGTTAGTGGTATCCATCGGTTCGGTACTATTGCCCAAAATTTCGGAGTCATTTCATAATAAAGACGACAAGTATAAAAGATTATTGGCAACATCCTATAGCTTTATAATACTGCTTGCAGTGCCTATTACCTTTGCCTTGTTTCTATTAGCTCCCGAGCTAATCCATCTGGTATCCGGACGAGCATTTGACCCGGCTATCGTACCTATGCAGATACTTTCGGTATTGCCGGTCTTTATAGGGATGGGAAATCTGCTGGGCGTACAGGTGCTCATTTCAAGCGGAAAAGAACGTGAAATGCTAAAATCAGTAATGGTTGGCATGGTGCTTTCTATATTATTAAATATAATATTAGTGCCCAAAACACAAGCAACAGGAGCAGCTATTGCGAATTCGATAACGGAGCTGGTTGTGTCATGCGTTTTTTATTATTTTGTATACAAGGCATATCAGCTTAAATTTTCAGTTAAAACTTTCTTTTATTCAACATTGTCATGCATTCCTTTTATCCCTATTATATACCTGTTGCGCCGAGGCCTTCATAGTGAAATTTTGGTATTGGGATCGAGTGCTATATCATGCAGCCTGGTTTATTTTGTTATTAAATACTTCTTTTTAAAGGATGTTTATACTTCAGAGGTTATTGATAAGGTAAAAGTTGTTTTATTAAGCCGTATGGGGTTAGCTAATAATCAAAATAGACAGGAACAATGAAGATTGCGATTGTAATACCGGTTTATAACCGTAAAGATATAACCATAGCTGGGTTAAATAATATTGCCGGTGCATTAGCATATTATCATCAAAAAGGGGCAGATTCATTAAATATGAATATAGTTGTAGCAGATGATGGCTCTACTGACGGTACCGGCGAATGGATAAAAACCAACCGACCGGACATACATATTGTTACTGGCGATGGTAACCTTTGGTGGAGCGGTTCGGTAAACATGGGAATGCGCTACGCCATTGAAAAACTGAATGTTTCGCATATTTTGTTGTGGAATGATGATACCATTTGCGCCGAGAACTATTTTTATGAATTGGAAAAGATCATTATCGCCGATCCTAAATACCTGAAGGCGATATTAATATCAAAAATATTCTGGCTTAATGGTAATGGGCGGTTGTTCAACTTTGGGGGGTATTATACTAAAGCTACAGGAAAAAAGGTATTGATTGGCCTCAATCAGCCCGATACATTTACCGAAGTGATCCGTGTGGATTGGTCGGGGGGAATGGGAACGCTCATCCCTGCCGAAATCATTAATTCTACAGGTTACCTGGATAATGTCAATCTGCCTCAATACCACGGTGATATTGATTTCTTTTTAAGGGCAAAAGAGCATGGTTATGAAGCCTTTGGCATACCAACATTAAAAATTTATAACAATGCAGAAACAACCGGCGTAGTTAAAGCAAAAAGGATAAAGGACTTTAAGATGCTGTTTAATTCAAACAGGTCGCTTTTAAACATAAAGCAAAACTGTTATTTTAATAAGCGCCATTCAAATACCGTAATTAGTTGGTTTGGTCTTTTAAAAATGTATGCTGCTGTTATAATTAAGTCGTTGCTATCGTAATAAGCTTTGTTTAGTGACAAAATGAAATATAAAGGTGTTGTTAAAGATTAAGGCGAATATTAATGTCAAAGTTTAGGTTTTATTTCATCTTATTGATTGAGACTGTTCTGTTTCCCTTTTTATTATTGGGCGAAGAGCTAAAAAAGCGAGTGAATTTTAGTAGCACGCCTAAACAAAGAAATCGCCTGCAGGCGGATGCCAATAAACTGAAAGTATGCATCCATGACTGGGCTGGTTATAATCTCGAACGCACAAAAGCATTTAAAAACGGTAAAATAATAGAATGTGGCCTGAAATTTCAGGTTGACCGTTTAGTAAATTACATGGGCGAAAAACAAATAAAATACGAAGTAACAATTTCAGACGCCGACGTGTTTGGTATTGATAAATACCGTAATCTGCCAATAGTTAAGGTATCAAATATTGGAATGGATTTTGGTGGTTATGCCAATTTCGCAGAAAAACTTCCGGAAGAAAATGTGTATGTGTTGCTAATGAACACTTCGGTAGAGAAAACGCCGGTTCCATTTATTAACGAGTACATTGATTTTATGGAAAAGAATCCGGATGTTGGCTTGCTGGGCATTTCCTATTCTACAAAAATGTATCAAACCTTTATAAGGAATAACTTTATTCCGCATGTACAAAGCTTTTTCCTGTTGTCAACGTCATCTGTGCTTAAAGAAGTAATAACGCGCAACAATGGGTTTGTTGGTAAAAATGTAAACTATAAAAGGATGTTGATACGTGACGGAGAAATAGCTTTAAGTAAGGTAATAAAGAAATTAGGATATTCGCTCGCAATAATCGGTGAAGATGGACGCCCATTTATCTTTCCTAAAGCAATGGGCTTATTTAATACAGAATATAAGCAGTGGAACATGCCCAAGGGAGATTACAGATATTCGGTTAGCATACCTAATAAAATAAATGAAGCAAGTAACGATTTTTGAGGGATGAATATTTCACTTCTTATACCTACACTTAATGCCGGTAGTATATGGGATAATGTATTGGAAAGTATTGATAACCAGTCATTAATATTATATAAAAAGATCATTGTTGACTCTGGGTCAAAAGATGGTACTGTACCACAAGCAAAAAAACATGGCTTTGAAGTTGTTGAGATATCAAAAAGTGAATTCAATCACGGAGCTACCCGCCAGTTGCTGGTTGATTTAGCTGGAGAAGCCGATATTTGCGTTTTTTTAACGCAGGATGCGATATTAGATGGGGCTGATAGCATTAAGAATATTGTAAAAGTATTTGATGATTCGCAGGTTGGAATGGCGTATGGCCGCCAGTTACCGCATGTTAATGCCAAACCATTGGAAATACATGCTCGCCTATTTAATTATCCGGATGCCTCGCACGTAATTTGTTTAAACGACCAGGCGCGCCTTGGTTTCAAAGCATTTTTTTGCTCCAATTCTTTCTCGGCATACCGAAAGAGCGCGCTTGAACAAGCAGGCGGTTTCCCACTCACCAGTATTATGGGAGAGGACGCGATTGTAGCCGCAAAAATGCTTAAAGCTGGCTATAAAAAAGCCTATGTAGCAGAAGCAACAGTGCGCCACTCGCACAGTTACACCTTAGCGGAAGAATACCGCCGCTATTTTGATACACGGGTGTTCCATGAGCAAAATCTGTGGATGCTAAATGAATATGGTAAGCCAACCGGCGAAGGGTTTAAATTCATTAAATCTGAGCTGAATTATGTACTAAAAAAATCGCCGGCAAGTTTGTTTAAGTCAGTCGCGTCAATATTTGCCAAGTGGCTTGGCTACAATAGCGGCAGAATGTATCGGATGTTACCCAAAGGCATCGTTAAAAAGCTATCTATGCATTCGTTTTATTGGAAGTAATAACACTAGGCAACAGAATGTCTCAGTTTTACAACTAAGAGTTTTAAGACGAGAGATAATTGCTTTTTTCATTCAAAAAAACAGATGAAATAGATATTAAATAAAAGCAAATTTAAAAACAAATAGCGTGATAATTAGGTTGTTAAGTAAATAAAAAGCTTTTAACTGCCATGCTTTAATTTTTAGGTATTATCTTTGCACTGAACTTAGACATAAGAACAACATCTACATGCGTGAAAATTTATTGGGTTACAATTCCGGTGTAACATTAGCCCCAGAAGCTACGTCTATTGGATTAGTTCAGGATACTGCTGATTTAAATCTGGTAGATATAGATAATTCCGATTACTTTGCGGAAACTAAATTTAAAAACGCTTATAACCTTACACATTCAGGTGTACTGAAAATAGTTCATTTTCAGGATTTCACAGATGTTAACAGAAATGTACAACTGCTCAAAAGGTTTTTTGATATCGTTTTTTCAGTTTGTGTAATGATAGCGGGAGTGCCAATAATGGCAGTTTTGTATCTTATTACTAAGTTTTCATCACGAGGCCCTGCTATTTTTAAGCAGGAAAGGATCGGAAAAAATGGCCGCCCTTTTCGGATATACAAATTCAGGAGTATGTATGTTGATGCTGAGAAATCCGGACCTCAGCTCTCAAAAGGCGTTGATCCAAGAATTACCCGATGGGGAAGCATTATGCGGAAGACCCGCCTGGATGAATTACCTCAATTCTGGAATGTACTTAAAGGGGATATGTCCATTGTAGGCCCAAGGCCAGAGCGCCAGCATTATATTGATCAGATTGTAGCACGTGATCCGCATTATATACTATTGCAACGGTTAAAACCGGGCATCACATCAATAGGCCAGGTTGAATTTGGCTATGCAGAAAATTTAGATGAGATGTGCAAAAGACTACGGTATGATCTGTTATATCTTAAAAACATTAGTTTTTTTACTGATATACATATCATACTACGTACTGTAATAGTAATGATCAAAAAAACAGGGAAATAATTATAAAATCAGCTTAGTCGATAACAAACCTTCGATTAATTGTACAGCATATTTTCCAGTAAATACCTTCTAAAAGCGATTAAGACACCCTGCGGCCGTTTTGCTTAACCTTTGATTGTTTTTTTGGTAATCGCCCGAAATCATGCTTAATATTATAATCGAAGGTCGTAGTATTCCAATAACCGCAGTCGATCAGCCGCCTTATGGTCATGATCGGATCTTTGGGATCGCGTGGTTCGGTTAACTGGAATGCCGCCAGGAAGCCCAGTTTATGCAGTTGCGGCAGATTGGCAGAACTCCACAGACCATAAGGGTAAGCAAAATATTTAACCGGCTTGGCTGTGAGCTTTTCCAGCTTTTTTGTAGGGACTATCATTTCATGGTTCCAGTCATCCCCCTTAAATTTTTTGAAATTAGCATGTGTAAGTGTATGGCTCGCAATTACATTTCCTTCATCAGATAACTGTCGGATCTGTGACCTGGTCATGTAATACTTGTTTTTATTAATATTGTTGAAAACGATGAAATAAACGGCCTTAAACCCATATTTCATGAGCTCAGGTCGGGCCACATTATACTGGTCGGCATCTGTATCATCAAACGTTAGCATTATCGGTTTTGAGGGTAATGCTGTGCCCTTGGTCAGGTAATCATATAGTTGGTCGGGTAAAATAGTATGGTAGCCGCTATCTGCCAGCATTTTAATGTGCGCATTGAAGGTAGCAGGCGGAATAATGTAATCTTTGTCGATCTGTTTATCGCTTGAGCGCCAGTTTCGTATCTGGTGATAGCACAATATGGGCACCTGCTTACGCGTTAGGATGGCGGCGTTATCTAAAGATTGGGCCGAGGAAATAAGGCTCCAAAAGCCAAATATTGTAATGGAAAGGATGCGTTTAAACACGATAAAAATATTTGCGGTAAAAATAAATAAAGCGACTGATTATAGTTCCGGCCGTATTGAAAAAAGCTTAAACAAAATCCTTGTTCCAAAGTTGATAATGTGCAGATGAGCAAAGTTTTTAGTATAACAGAAGGTTTAGAGAATTTGGGTGCACTACGCACCGGTGGCCAAGGTTCAGTATATAAGGCACGACGCGTAGGGCCTATAGTTACTGCTGTAAAACTTATTCCTACTCCCATATTTTCGGAGAACGAAAATGACCGTAACTTTCTCAACTTTAAGAATGAAGTAGAAAAGCTAAAACAGGTTAATCTGCAACCTAACCCCAACGTAGTTAAGATATTAAGCTTTGGCATTACCGAAAGCGGCTCCTTTCCATTTATAGAAATGGAATTTGTTGAAGGTCCTGATCTGGAAGAGCTGCTGCACCCGCCGCATGAAAGGATATTCACCATAAAGGAAACCGTTAAACTGGCCGATCAGCTTGCTTGTGCACTTAGTCACTGCCATTCGGTTGGCGTAAAGCATGGCGATATAAAAAGCAATAACGTAAAGTTCAACATCCATTCAGGCAATTATGTGCTGCTCGATTTCGGATTGGCTGTACTATCTGATGAGCAGCGCCGTACAAGCATGCGCAATGCAGGAGCCATTGAATTTATGGCGCCTGAACAGAATGAAGGACAAATGCTGTTTCAGACAGATATATATAGTTTTGGTATTATATTGTTTGAATTATTGGCAGGCCAGGTACCATTCCCGCTTGATGATAATGGCGAAACAGCGCGAAATGTAGTGCGGGTAAAACACCTGGAAGAAGCAATTCCTAACCTGCTGGAACTTCGCAAACAAAATATGCCCGAAAGCTGGAATGAAGAAAAAAAGGCTATCGAGATGCAGGTTCCAGACTGGCTAATTAATATTGTAACCACTTGTTTAAGAAAAAAGCCGGAAGAGCGTTATGCCAATGGAATGGTTTTGCATGATGTTATTAGCGCTCAGGCAATTTCAGGGGGTACAAATGCCGAACTGCAAACTGAAAACATAGTATTAAAACAAAAGCTGGATGCCAAGCCAGATGTATTACAGGCAGCGGTTGCACAACATACCATACAAAATTACCGCAAAGGCATAATGTTTATTTCGGCGGTATTGCTGATTCTTGCGGTATTGATGGCTTCCGGTATTATCCGCACGCAGCGCAAAACGCATACGATAAATAAATTGCGCGATTCATTGGTGGCAGCAAAAGCCAGGATCGAAAAGGATTCAGTTGCCTTACATAAGGTTAACGTAAAATATTACCGGCTGTTAAAATCGGAACAAGCATTGAAGGACGCTTTAGTACAGGATAGCCTGCAGCGCAACTATAGCCCGTTCGGTCAGGATCAACAAAACCAGCAGGATACGCAATATGCTAAACCCCGCAAGCGGCATAAGTTTTTGGGCTTGTTCTAAGCTGCTAAACTCTTCTTATATGCTTATTGCTGATTGAATTCAATCTAATGCTAATTGAGGTTGAGGCCTACAAATGACGCGCCGTTAACAAACTAATCCTTAATCTCTAATCAACTAATCTTTAAAAAAACTATGTTTGCCAATACCATCTATCTGTATGAATACTCCTGAACAAAACTTTGCCGATACCGGCCTTGTGTTACCGCCTGCTCCTAAACCAATGGGCGTTTACAAGCCCTGCCTTATTGATGGCAAATATCTTTACGTATCCGGGCATGGAACCGTTAAAGAAGACGGCTCGTTAATTATTGGCCGTATAGATGACGACCTGTCAAAGGAAGAAGGTAAGCTTGCTGCTCAACAAGTTGGCCTGGCCATTCTGGCTACCATCAAAGCAAATATCGGCAGCCTGGATAAGGTAAAACGCGTTATAAAAGTATTAGGTATGGTAAACTGTTTGCCTGAATTTGGCGAACACCCTTACGTAATAAATGGCTGCAGTGAATTATTTGCGAAAGTGTGGGGCGAGGATAATGGTATAGGGGTGCGCAGCGCAGTAGGGATGGGCTCGTTGCCCGGCAATATTCCTGTTGAAATAGAGGCGATGTTTGAACTGGTGTAAGTATGACGACAGATTGGTACATCATTGATAATATTGATGAAATAGATACGCCCGCATTGGTGGTATATCCTGATAGAGTGAAGGAAAACATCAGCTTTGCTAAAAGTATAATTGAAGATGTTGAACGACTTCGCCCGCATGTAAAAACGCATAAAAGCGGCAATGTTACCCGCCTTTTGCTTGAGGCCGGTATTACAAAATTTAAATGCGCCACTATTGCCGAAGCTGAAATGCTGGCGATGACTGGTGCGCTTGATGTACTGTTGGCTTATCAGCCTTCGGGCCCCAAACTGGAAAGACTGATTCAGCTTATTAAAACCTATCCGAAAACTCATTTTTCCTGTTTGGTGGATAATGT
>JBQCIS010000085.1:0-3653 GCA_051953515.1 Mucilaginibacter sp. | reverse complement strand
CGCTTGCAGGCAGCGCGAATAACCCCGGTTTCCAGGATGGGCAGGGTACCGAGGCTAAATTTTATCAACCGACCGGCCTGGCGGTGGATGCTTCGGGCTACGTATATGTAGCAGACTATTACAATAACAGGATCCGCAAGATAAGCCCGACCGGCCTGGTAACAACCCTGGCCGGCAGCGGGCAGGCAGGCGTTGAAGACGGCCTGGGCACCGCGGCCACATTTTACAAGCCAGAAGATCTGGTACTGGACCGCTCAGGCAATATTTATGTCTCTGACGAAGGGAATAGCCTGATCCGCAAGGTAAGCCCCGAAGGTATGGTAACCACCATTGCGGGCAGCGGACAGCAGGGCGCTGTGGACGGCCAGGGTACTGCTGCTTCATTTTGTTTGCCCGATGGTATAGCGCTGGATGAAATGGGGAATTTGTACATTGCCGATAGCGGTAATAACCTGATCCGTAAAATAGACCGGCAAGGTATGGTGACCACTTTAGCCGGCAGCGGGAAGCCGGGGTCGGCTGATGGTAAGGGCTCTGCAGCCTCATTTGGTCTGCCGGAAGGAATCTGCCTGGATATTTTCGGCAATTTATACGTAGCGGATTATTACAATAGTACCATACGTAAGGTGACCAGGCAGGGTGAGGTGACAACTATCGCTGGCAGTACCGGCGTAGGCGGCCTTGTAAACGGCCCCGTCGCTTCAGCTTTGTTCCACGGGCCGTATGGCGTAAGGGTTGATAAATCCGGAGACCTGTACGTAGTGGAAGTGGGCAACAACGACGTACGAAAAATACAGAGCAACTGGCAAAAATAATAACATAAAGCTACTGCCGCCTTAGTCTGTCTGGACGGCAGTGTTTAACACCCGGTATTTTTTGAAGCACCATTTGGGCCATCGGGTATAAGCCCTTTTACATTGTAAAAGGGCTTTTTTTATGCCTCAGAGCGGTGTTTCCATAGTACAGGTTAAGCGGCATTTCGCTCACTTGTCATGAAAAATTGATTCATGTTATAAGATAAGAACTGAGCATAAATAATCCCTTTTCTTGATCAAGTTGGTATAACCACTCTTAAAATTGGTTTAGTCGTTTCAGAACATGTGTATTTCTCAGAAATGCCTCATACTTTACTGATGTTTTGCCGTAATAGGGATGATTTAGCTTGAGATTTCCTTTTTACCCCCTTCTTTTTTGCAGGTTAGCCCCTTTTGATTCTTGCGTTTTTCGAAGATTTTGCCTCCAATTAACCAAGTATCTAATTAATCAAAATCATGATGAGAAAAACTCCGAATGCAGTGCCCGCTATCGGTAGCGGGAAACGATCGCCGCCTTAAACAAAGCGCAATTCTGCGGAAATGCCGGCAGTCTACCTAACCAATACATTATGTGTCTTTGTTGTTCAAAGCCTCATTTGTTTCTGAAGTAGTCGTGCATTGCGTTGCCATGCCTATCGAACCTATTAGTTTAAATTTTTATAATCCAAATTATGAAACAAAATTTACCAGTTTTTCATTATTCGTCCGCTTATCGGTTCCGAATAATAAATGTTCAATTACTGTTGTTTGTTTGTTTTGTTCTTGCGACAATTTCATCGCAATCAACATTTGCAAAAAGCCCGGTTTTAACGGGTTCTTCTTTAAAACAAACTCCTCTAAAATCCTTGTCTGTAAAAGGTACGGTTATAGATAAATCAACCGGCCAGGTGCTTCCCGGTGTAACCATAAAAGTTAAGGGGACGCAGATTGGTACTGTTACTAATGCCAACGGCGGTTTCCGCCTCATCAATGTGCCTGAGAACGCGGTACTTATTGCTGCCTATATAGGCTATGAAGCTGTAGAGATACCGGTTAACGGGAAAGAAGTTTTAAATATCAGTCTGAAACCCTCAATGAAAACGCTTGAAGACATTGTTGTTGTTGGTTACGGAACGCAGAAAA
Source organism: Mucilaginibacter sp. (assembly GCA_051953515.1). Taxonomy (GTDB): domain Bacteria; phylum Bacteroidota; class Bacteroidia; order Sphingobacteriales; family Sphingobacteriaceae; genus Mucilaginibacter. Next base: position 1,716 of record JBQCIS010000085.1, on the reverse strand, counting down.
AAGCAAATTTAACTGGCGCTGTAGGAACTGTAAATATGCAGGATCTCGGCGACCGCCCGCTTACCAACTCGAGCCAGGCATTGCAGGGTACGGTGTCAGGGGTGTACGCGTTACAAAGCTCTGGCAAGCCGGGCGACGATAACACCGTTATCGACATTCGCGGCGTGGGTACTTTCGGTGACAATTCGCCGCTGGTATTGATTGATGGCTTTCCTGGCAACATTAATGATGCCGACCCAAATGATATTCAATCGATATCTGTATTAAAAGATGCGGCATCTTCGGCTATATACGGAAACAGGGCCGCAAACGGTGTAATTTTAATTACTACCAAGCGTGGTTCGGCAGGAAAAGTAAATGTTAGCTATAATGGCTATGCGGGCATCCAAAGCCCAACAATGTTGCCTAAAGTTTTAAATTCAGTACAATACACCACTCTGTACAATGAAGCTGCTGTGAATTCAGGCTCTGCGCCATTATATCCTGATTCGGTGATCGCAAAGTATGCCGCGCACAACAATATTAACTATCCTGATATTGATTATTTTAAAGTTTATTATGGAAATGCAGCCATGCAAAACCATCGTGTAAATGTAACCGGCGGCAATGACCACTCTAACTATGCCTTTATGCTGGGAGACCTTAATCAAAATGGTATTCTGGTCGGAACTAAATATCAGAAAACCGATTTCAGGTTGAATATGGACACCTATCATCTTAAAGATAAGCGCCTGCGGGTGTCTGCAAGTATATCAGGTAACGTTGGCACGAAAAATGAACCAACGGACCTTTGGAATGCCGAGTGGTATGCTACCCTGGCACCAATACACCCATTAAAGGATGCCAGCGGCAACTGGGTATCTGTAAACGGAGAGCGGAATTATTACGGCGAGATAGAAAGCGGCAGTACGAGATTAACACACCGTTACGAATTTAATGGTCAGGGTGAGGCTGAATATAAGATTATTGATGGTTTAAGTGCAGACCTTACTTACGGCTATAATGCCACCTATACAACAGGTAATGCATTCCATGCCAATGTAACTTTAGATAACCAGAATGGTACAACTACACAACTGCCGTCTGATTTAACGGTAACCGATGAATTAGATACACACACGCTGCTGACAGGCTTGTTAAAATACAACAGAACATTCGGGAAAAGTACCATTAACCTTTTGGGCGGTTATTCAGAAGAAGGATTTAACTATGACTGGCAAAGTGGTTACCGCGCACATTTTGTGAACAATGATCAACGCGTGCTTGACTTAGGCGATCCTTCTACGCAAACAAATAATGCCGGTAGTTACGACCTGGGCTTGCGATCTTTCTTTGGCCGCTTTAATTATTCGTTCCAGGACAAATATTTCTTCGAGGCGAACATCCGCAGGGATGGATCCTCAAGATTTGCGCAAGGTAAACAATGGGGTACTTTTCCTTCATTTTCAGGCGGTTGGGAAGTGTCTAAAGAGAAGTTTATGGCTGATGTGCGTGGAATTGAGTTCCTGAAGCTGCGTGCTTCCTGGGGGCAGTTAGGTAACCAAAATATTTCCAACTATTACAATGGAAGCGATATTCTGTCGTCAGGGCAAAATTACTCTCTGGGCGGAACCTTATATTCGGGCGTAGCCGTAACCACGATGACGAATAAAAACGTGACCTGGGAGACTGCACAGCAGCTTGATCTTGGCGCCGATATCTCCTTCCATAACAACA
>JBQCIS010000084.1:0-5809 GCA_051953515.1 Mucilaginibacter sp. | reverse complement strand
ATCGGTTTTAGTTTGGAGATAAAGAACCGGTCAACTCCTGGCGTAACCCATGATTATGCGCCTTAATAGCCGCGACGATCTCAAAAAGGTCTTCGCCGCTAAAGGCTTCGTCCGGAGCCTGTATGGCTTCAAAAGTGAAGTCCTTGCTGGCATTGACCGATTCGATGTTGATGGAAATCACCGCATGGTGGTGATCGTTGCGCACATCATACCGCATCAGGCCGTTCTCATCGGCTAGGAAATCCAGTTGCTCCACCTGCACGGTAACAGGCAGATCGTTTAGTTCGATTGCTAAATGAAAAGGCACCATAATATTTCAAATTTGGGACTATAAAGTTATGCTAATATTTTTAGCATTATTGTAAAGTTTTTTACAATTTTTTCTCCACCTTTGTTTTCAATGAGAAACAAAATCTATGACGACCTGCCTAAATCGGTGAAGATCAGCAGCGGAAAATGGCTATATATTTTTCCGGATACCGGTGAAGGTTACCGGTTATACGACCCGCTTGCTGAACGCAAGATGGGACGCGTCCTGTTTGATGAACAGGATAACTGGGTATATGACGGCGATGCACTGACCGTGGAAGAGCAGGAAGAAGTGGCCGGGGCAATCAACGGGCATGAGGCGGAGATGGATAAATTATTAAGGAGTTTGCATGAGGACCAGTGAACAATTGTGTTTTTTCCCGGAGGCCGGACAAAGCAAGGGACTGCCGCCGGAGATGCTGGAATATATACCAGGCTTGTTCAGCACGGAAGAAAGCGATGTGCTGATGTGTAAGTTCATCAACGAAACGCCATGGAAGCAACGAAAACAGAAAATGTGGGACAAGGAAGTATTGACGCCAAGACTCACCGCCTGGTATGGTGAACGGCTGGAAGAGGAGCCTGTTCCCTGGACGCCGGAATTGTTGGCTATTAAAGCAAGGGTTGAACGATTGGCGGGCATAACGTTCAATAGCGTGTTGCTGAATTATTACCGCGACGGTAATGATTCGGTGGCCTGGCACAGCGATAAGGAAAATGTATTGGGCAAACGGCCAGTGATCGCAAGCGTTACTTTCGGCCAGGTACGCAGCTTTGACATCCGGCGTAAAACCGATCATAAAGAAATTTATTCCGTGCGGCTGGAGCATGGCTCCTTCCTGTTGATGAAAGCAGGCTTGCAGGAAGCGTTTGAGCACCGCATCGCTAAATCCATCCGGCCGATGAAACCGAGGATCAATTTAACTTTCAGGGTCGTTCAAAAATCGTAAAGATTTGATTGCTCAGCTTTCATTAACTTAGGTGAGCGTCATCCCATAGTTTAATATAGCTTCGTTGAATGCGGCTTGTAAACCTTTATAGGGGTCAGGTACCTTATCTGGGTCGGTGATATAAAATTCCCCTTCACCTTTACGCTGCATATGAAAGCGTACCTTTTTACCATCATGGAGCACATACACCTGGAACAGCTGCAAACGTTTCGCATTCATGGTGTGAAATTCAAATTGGGTATTATTTATCGTTGCGTTAAAGTTGCCGATCATGTGGCAAAGGTAATCTAACTTTTCTTTTCACCTGCCGGGATTTCTTCCGGGTGTTCCTCGAAATGCTGCCGTGCGTGTTTCAACCCGGTGGCAATAGCTTCGCCTTCATTGCCGCTGGATTTTAAAACTTCGTTCGCAATTTCTGTAGCCTTGTCACGCAAATACTTTGGCTGATTTTTATAGGATGGCGGATAGTCGCCGTTATACCATGGCATAAATTTCAATTTTTAATTAAACTTCCGTTTGATTGAGCAATGAGCCCGGCTGGTCCGGCTTTATTTCCGGTTGTGGCGCTGGCTCGCGGGGGATTTCCAGGGGTTCGTTCTGCGGCGCTTCCTGTGGAATAGGTGGACCTTGCGGATCACCTGGCTGCTGAACTTCCGGATGATCCGGCCGAACCGGCGCTTCCTGCGGCTCGTTTGGTATCGTATCGTGCTGCTTTCCCATAACTTAAACAATATCATAGATAACCAATGAACCGGGCTATAGGTTTTATATTTTCGACGGCTATTTCGCCTGCATGGGGTCTATGTTTATTTCGGCTAAACAATGCGGGACAACGATAGTTATAAACACATGGAGAATTTTACGATCACGATCAGTCGCGATAAAGAAGTGCATCATTTCCGTGTGGGCGAACATCCGCATCATGACGACCAGCGGTGCAAATACCGGGTATTTGAAAACGGCGCGTTTGTCGCCAGTTTCGAGCCTGACGCGCATAACTTCCTGCACATCTGCCAGAACGCGGGTGAGTTGAACGAGGAAATTTTATACGAGCTGGCTGACCAGATCGAAGCGCAAATCCCGTCCGCTTCTTACCATCACTTTAAGAATAAGGAGGAAAACGAATGAGATCCATCTGGACAGGTTCCATCGGCTTCGGGCTGGTCAGCATTCCGCTCAAATTATTTTCGGCGGTGCAGGAAACCCGGCTCGACCTGGATATGCTGGACAGCCGCGACCATTCACATATCAAATTTATGCGGGTGAATGAGAATACTAAAAAGGAAGTGCCCTATGACAAAATCGTTAAGGGTTATAAATATGACGATGACTATGTGATCATCGAGGATGCGGATTTCGAAGCGGCTGCGCCGGAAAAAAGTAAGGTGATTGAAATAGAGAGTTTTGTGGAGCTGGCTTCAGTCAACCCGATGTATTATGAAAACTCCTACTATACCCAGCCGGCCACCAAAAAGAATAAGGCCTATGCCTTGCTTTTGGAAGCCCTGAAAAAATCGGGCAAGGCAGGGCTGGCACGTTTTGTACTGCGCAGTACCGAAAGCTTGTGTATTGTCCACCCGGTGGATCAGGATATCGTCGTCACCCGTATCCGTTTCGCTCAGCAGATCCGCGACCAGGGCGACCTGGAACTGGACGATGACATCAAGGTCAGTGATAAGGAACTGAAAATGGGCCTGGCCCTGATCGAACAGTATGCCGAACCTTTAGACCTGTCGAAATATAAAGATGAATACCATACGGAGTTGATGAACATCATCGAACAGAAGGCCAAAGGCAAGCGGCCAACCATTAAGAAACTGAAACCGAAGGCTGCAAAAGGCGATGACCTTTACGATCAGTTGATGAATAGTTTAAATGTTAAAAAAGGGGCATGATATGAAAAATCCATTTGAAAAAGACTCGCATACCGGCCTTCTCGCCGGGTTATTAATTGGCGGGGTAGTCGCAGCAGGCATAGCCTACTTGTTTTTTACGGAAGACGGTGAGGAAACGCTGGCCGGGCTAAAACACAAATTAAAGGATATGGGAAAGGACATCGCCGCGGGCGTGTTAAGCGAAAAAACCGGGATCAAAAAATCGACCGTAAAAAAAGCCGAAGATGTTGTAGTTGAGTAAATGAAGATTGCCAGCTATAACATCAATGGTATCAATGGCCGCTTGCCCAATTTGCTGCGTTGGCTGGCCGAAGCTAAACCCGATGTAGTATGCCTGCAGGAACTGAAAGCGCCGGATGATAAATTCCCTGAGCGGGCATTATTGGGTATCGGGTATCATGCTATCTGGCATGGGCAGCAAAGCTGGAACGGCGTAGCGATTTTATCGCGCTATGGCGAGATCCAGGAAACGCGGCGCGGGCTGGACGGCGAGCCGGAGGATACCCATAGTCGCTATATCGAAGCGTTTATCAATGGTATCGTGATCGGTTGTTTGTATTTACCGAATGGTAATCCATGGCCCGGCCCCAAGTTTGATTATAAGCTGCGCTGGATGGAACGTTTACAACAGCATGCGGATAAATTGCGCGGCTTTAATTTGCCGGTGGCCCTGGTCGGCGACTATAATGTGATGCCTACCGACCTGGATACTTACAAGCCGGAAAAATATGTAGAGAACGCCTTATTCCGGCCGGAAAGTAAGGCGGCTTATAAACGATTGGTAGATTCGGGCTGGACGGACGCGATACGCACCTTATACCCCAATGAAAGAATTTATACCTTTTGGGATTATTTACGTAATGCCTATGGACGCGATGCTGGCTTACGGCTGGATCATTTCCTGTTGAACGATCTGCTGAAAGACAGACTACAATCTGCACAAGTTGATAAGTCCGTGCGGGGGTGGGAACATTCGAGCGACCATGCCCCCGTTTGGATACAATTAATCGACTAAATGACTTATATATTAGTCATCTTCCTCATCCATCTCTCTTTCCTTTTCCATCCGCGTATAATCCTCGACCGCTCTTTCCTCGGCCTCCGTTTCAGCTTCAGTTTTGTCGCCAAATTGAATCAGGGGCACTTCACCATCATTGTCCATAACGGCTTTATAGGCGCCAGCCGGATTACCCCTGTCTTCTGCTTCATCACCACCGGGGATTACTTCATCATTCTCTGTTTTCATGATAATTTTTATTAATGATATAGCTGAAAATATTCAAACATAATGCCATTCTTAATACCAGGCCGGTTTCTTTAAACCGATCCATGGCATTCCGGATATTAAAATGAAAGATTGGCACACACCCATCTTTTTAAAGCTGGCATCGCCTTAAGCTGCGCGTACAACCGACGCTGACACCCTTCGGCTTTCAGGCGGAGGATTTCAGGGGCCGATAACTATCAAAGCGGCTGAGCTGTCCTTGAGAATTGCACATTCCGCACCTTTGTACCGGACAATAAAAAACCCGTGACCTTATTTCCGGTGCGGACAAAATACAGGACGCCCATCCCGGAAGTGAAAATATCAGGCTCATCGCACGTCAGTTTGAAATCCCCCCGGCGGGCGTGATGAATAAACAGTTCGCCGCTTGACTGGGTCACGGTGTAAACTGCTTTAAATTCTGTACTGATATAGCTGCCTGCGTAGCTTTCATAATCGCTGGCCCCTGGCTTTTTATAAGGCGTATCTCTTTTCCCATCGCGGCTTCGGTAGCTGAAGGTATTGACCTTGCCATCCGGCCCCTTACGAAAAGTCAGGAAAACGCCCGGCTGCGATATGGTGAAAACCGAATCGTTAACAGCATGCAGCGGGTAAGCCGGTTCTCCCGTAAACTGAAATGTCAGCGTGTCGTTTTTCAGAGCAATAGTCACCTTACCTGGCCGCCAGTTATAAGTGCCGGTGTCCATTCGCATGACGGGTAATGGTACTTTGTGGTCATTTTTTGTCACTATATTTAGTTTGTCGATGGCAGCCAGTTCTTTGGCGAAGAATAGCTGTTGAAGCGCGCCGCAGGTGCGGTCGATCAGGTGGTCATCGCTGCCGTTGCTCAGCACTACGAATGAGATATGCTGCCGGGGAAAATACATAGTCTCGGTGCGGTAGCCCGCCCAGGAACCGCCGTGCGAAATTACAGGCAAGCCCGGTTGTGAGCGGACTTCTACGCCATAACCGTAATTCACGCTGTCGCCGGTTGTGGTTTTCGCCTGCTGTATCATGCGGAGATAATCGGGATCATGCACTGTAAAAGCCCGGTCGAAGTGGATCATCCATTTGATCAAATCATCCAAACTGGTAAACAGCGAACTGGAACCGTAAGCAGTTAACACGTTGGCAATGCCCAAATATCGCCCGTGATCATAGTAGTAGGAGTTCGCCAGTTGGGGGAACACTTCATCCGCGTTATCCCTGAAATTCGAATGTGTCATGCCCAGCGGCCGGAAGACCACCGAGTCGGTATAACGGCGAAAAGAGACACCCGATACCTGGGCGACAATTTCGGCAAGCAGGTTATAATTGGTGTTGGAGTAGGAAAAAAGTGATCCCGGCGGAAAATCAAGCGAACGCTGGTTTTCGACCATCTTCAGGATATC
>JBQCIS010000083.1:0-7686 GCA_051953515.1 Mucilaginibacter sp. | reverse complement strand
AGTCCGGGAAGTCCGAAAGTCCGGAAGTTTGGTTTATTATTTAGACTATTCTTATTTAGGTTTTGCTTGCTTCTTTTCCTCACTTGCGGACTTTCCGGACTTCCGGACTTTCCGACTTCTCCTAAACAAACTTACTTCCTGTATATCATGGTGCCGGTGGCTTGCGCGGTAGGCATCACTATAATGTCGTTAATATTTACATGTGCCGGGCGGGATACGATGAACCAGATGGTTTCGGCAATATCTGCCGCTACCAGTGGCTCAAAGCCTTCATACACCTTCTTGGCGCGGGCTTCATCGCCCTTAAAGCGCACCATCGAAAACTCTGTTTCCACCGCACCAGGGTGTACTGCTGATACCTTTATGCCGTGCTGCAGCAAATCTATCCGCATACCCTGGCTCAGGGCGTCGACCGCGTGTTTTGAGGCACAATATACATTGCCGTTCGGGTAAACTTCCTTACCGGCTATCGACCCGAGGTTTATGATATGGCCGCCATTGCCGTTCTCCGTCATCCAGTTAACAACTACCTTGGTTACGTATAAAAGCCCTTTAACATTGGTATCGATCATGGTCTCCCAATCGTTATAATTGCCTTTGTCTATCGGGTCGAGGCCCTGGCTTAGCCCGGCGTTGTTAATGAGCACATCCACTTTTCGCCATTTGTCGGGCAGGCCCTGCAAATTTTCTATTACATCGGCGCGGTTGCGTACATCAAATTCGGTAACGGCTATTTCTACGTTGTGTTTATCATTCAGTCGGGCGCCGAGTTTTTCGAGCCTGTCTTTACGGCGACCGGTTAGGATAAGGTTATAACCTTCGCGGGCGAACAGTTCTGCCGTTGCTTCCCCGATGCCCGAGGTAGCGCCGGTAATCAATGCTATTTTTGCCATAGTGTATTAACTATTGTGGGCAAAATTAGTTTTTTTTAGTGGAAGTCATTCTTTTCTTGAAACAATCGAATGATAATGTTCTGCCTGCTTTTATATCTTCCTGCCCTTTCGTAATTCCTGCAAGTACGTATTCAAGGAGTTTTTCATCTTCCTTTACCTTTATGAATGCAATATCCGACGCTTTCAAAAATGCTCTTAAGGTTTTTTCTTGTTCTACGGTTGGATGTACTATGTAAGTGGCCATATTCAAATATATGTAACCGTTTCGATTCCGAAACTAACAAACTTGTCATTGCTGCGAGGAGCAGCGACGGGGAAAAGCGTGGGCGACGAAGCAACCGCCTCGCGTGTATATTAGATAGTGACGAGGTTGCTTCGCTGCACAGGCTACACGCATCCCGCTCGCAATGACATAATTTTTTAGCTTGCCGTTTCACCCTTCAGAGTTGCTCAATTTTATATCTCGAAATAGCATCGTTCTGTAGTTGTTTGGCCTGCTACTCAAAATACAAGCTAAACATCAAACTATGTAAAAAAAGCTTGCTGATGGGCGCTGCATACGGCTGGGCTTCGGGCATCAGCACATTGCCAAAGGAATTGGAAACTTTTAGCTCGGGCGATAGCTTGAAATATTCGAAATAAATATCGCAGCCGATACCTGCCTCGTAAGAACCATAGCGGGTTACGTTTTTAACGGTTTTATCTACCAGTGCGTCCTGCGGGTCGGGCTTGTCGGCGCCGATGGCATAAGAATATTTTGCACCGGCAATGAGGTATGCGCGGAAATCGCCTATCCTGTCTGATTTTAGTTTAAGCAATAGCGGCGCATCAATGGTAGTGGTCGGTACGGTTTTGGTTACATCGTCTGACGGGTTGACATAAGCATAATGCAGGTCGCGGTCGGCAAATATGAGCGACGGCGTTACGCGCACTTCCAGATGATCGGTGAGGCGGTAACGTGATAGAAAGCCAATGGCAAATCCCGGCGTATTGGGCGAGGTAATGCTGTTAAGATTGCTGGTTACCGGCCGGTTGCCGTTGTTCTTATCCGGGTATGGCGTGCGCCAGTCGGCATTTTTGAGTATTTTATAATAATTACTTACGTACGAAAAAGAGAAGCCAAAGCTGAGGTCGTTCTGGTCGGCGCCACCGGCCCAGGCAGGCGGATGCTGGGCAAAAGCCATTTTGCCGCAATAAAGGATAGTAAAAATTAGTACGTAAACCTTTTTACTCATTTAACGCCTGTATAGATGGAACAAATACCAAACGCCAGAGGCCTGCATTTGGTATTGCTGAAACCCGCTTTCTGCATGAGCTCTGTAAAAGCTTTTCCATCAGGGAAAGCCGCTACCGACTCGGGCAGATAAGTATAGGCCCTGGCATCTTTTGAAAAAAGCTTGCCAATACCAGGTGTAATATAGTTAAAATAGAAGTTATACAATTGTTTTACCGGAAATGCTTTGGGTTTTGAAAACTCCAGTACCACGGCTTTACCGCCCGGTTTTAATACGCGGTATATATCGTTCAGTCCCTTTTGGAGGTCCTCGAAATTACGCACGCCATACGCCACGGTAACGGCATCAAACTCGTTTGCCCCGAAAGGCAGTTTTTCAGAATCGCCCAGTTTTACCTCAAACCTGTTCTGTGTGCCACGTTTGGCGATCTTTTGATTCGCGATATCCAGCATGCCCTGCGAAATATCCACACCGATGATCATTTCAGGCTGAAGGATAGACAGCGCCTCGAAAGCAAAATCGCCGGTGCCGGTAGCTACATCCAATATCCTTTTAGGTTTATCGGCTTTAAGCTCATTGATGGCCTTTTTACGCCAGATAATATCGATCCCCAGGGAAAGAAAGTGATTGAGGAAATCGTAAGTTTTGGAAATGTTGTTAAACATATCGGCCACCTGCTCTTTTTTGGCGGCTTCATTCTGGTACGGAGTAACTGTTTCGCTCATTGCGGCAAAGGTAAGGTTTTTGTTCATTGGTTCATTAGTTCATTTGGTGACTCAGTCACGTTCATTGGCTTATTAGTTTATTAGTTTTATCTACTGCAAACAACCTACCAATGAACTAATGAACCAATGAACTATTTGGCTAATGAAAGCAGTCCCCTTACATCCAATGCTCTTGTAAACATGGTTAGTTTACCCTCGCTATCCAACGGCCATTGGTCGCGCGGGCGATCCCAGTAGAGTTCAACGCCGTTTTGATCCGGATCGTCGAGATAGATGGCTTCGGATACGCCGTGGTCTGATGCGCCGGTGACCGGATATTTTGCATCGATAAGGCGCTGCAGGGCTACGGCAAGGTCTTTTCTTTCAGGATATAAAATTGCGGTATGATATAGCCCGGCTGAATACTCCGGTGCAGGGGGCGCACCTTTGCTGTGCCAGGTATTTAAACCGATATGATGATGGTAGCCACCTGCGGAAATAAACGCGGCAGAGTCGCCGTAGGTGGTAACGAGTTCAAAACCAAGCAATCCGCAATAAAAATCGAGCGAACGCTGCAGGTTGCTCACTTTTAGGTGCACATGGCCTATGCGGGTTTGGGCGGGTATAGTGTAATTGTCCATTTTATTTTTGATATAGTAAAGTTGTCGTTCTTAAACAATTATTACAAATTTACGTGTTTAAACATTTAATTGATTAATCTGATTGTCAGTTTTAAACTGACTTTGTCTGTGGGTTTCAGTTATAAACTGAAACCAGTAAGGTTAATTTATTAATCTCATTGTCAGTTTTAAAGGTAAAACGGAGCCGGCAAAAGTGTAGCGTTTGTAGCAGGTGTAGCTGTGTTGCATGCGCTACAACGCTACAGTTTGCAACGCTACAACCTATTCAACCCAAAAGCTTATCTTTGCCACATGATCGTTAAATCAGCCGAATTTGTTTGCAGCAACACGCAGATATCCAAACTACCGCCGCCTGTAAAGCCTGAATACGCATTTATCGGCCGGTCGAACGTGGGTAAATCGTCGCTGATCAATATGCTTACTGGCAAAAAAGGTTTGGCAAAAACCTCGCAAACGCCCGGAAAAACGCAGCTAATCAACCATTTTTTGGTGAATGACAACTGGTATATTGTGGATTTGCCAGGTTATGGTTATGCGCGTATTTCCAAAAACAAAAAGGAAGATTGGAATAAATTTATACGCACTTACCTGGATAAACGCGAAAGCCTGCAATGCGTAATGGTACTGGTTGACAGTCGCCTTGAGCCGCAAAAGATAGATTTGGAGTTTTGTAACTGGCTGGGCGAAAAAGGGTTATCATTTGTATTAGTGTTTACGAAGGCTGACAAGCAATCGTCACTTAAAACCGATCAGAATATCTCCAAATTCAAGAAAGCTTTACTGGCAACCTTTGAGGAAGCGCCGGGGTATTTTGTTACTTCGTCTGAGACGAGGGATGGCCGGGAGGAGTTGCTGGGTTTTATTGATGAGGTGAACGGAGGGTTTGAAAAGCCGGCATTTTGGGGTTCACCTATCGAGAGGGGATCGTGAATTCTGGCACATTAAGGCAAAAAAATTTTACATGAAAAAATATTTATCACTCGTAACTTTTGCACATACCATATTCGCGATGCCGTTTGCGTTTATTGGGTTCTTTTTGGCGGTGACTACTACCAGTTACAAGTTCGATTGGCTAAAACTGGTGTTAATGGTACTGTGTATGGTATTCGCGCGCAACTCGGCAATGGCCTTTAACCGCTATCTCGACAGGAACATCGATGCCAAAAACCCGCGCACCAAACAACGCGATATTCCGGCAGGGCGCATTAGTCCGGCGGCGGCGCTAACGTTTACCATTGCTAACTGTTTACTGTTTATTACTACTACATGGTTTATTAATCACCTGTGTTTTTATTTATCGCCGGTGGCTTTGTTAGTGGTATTGGGATACAGCGCTACCAAGCGGTTTACGGCGCTTTGCCATTTGGTTTTAGGCCTGGGGCTGGCTTTGGCGCCAATCGGTGCTTACCTGGTGGTTACAGGTCAGTTCGCGCTGACGCCTTTGTTCTTCTCGTTCTCGGTATTATGCTGGGTGAGCGGTTTTGATATTATTTATGCCCTGCAGGACATCGATTTTGATCAGCATGAGCACCTGCATTCTATCCCGGCCTATTTAGGCAAAACAAAATCGTTGTGGCTATCAAGTTTCCTGCATGTGCTTTCGGCAGGGTTTGTGATCATGCCGGCGTTTTTTACCCATGTAGGCATACCGTATTTTATTGGTATCGCATTTTTCTGCGCAATGCTCATTTACCAGCACTTATTGGTGAAGCCGAATGATCTGAGCCGCGTAAATTTCGCGTTTATGACCACCAACGGCATCGCAAGTGTGGTTTTCGCGGTGTTTTTTTTGTTGGACAGGCTGTGGATACGGTAATTGGCAGAAAGCTAAAAGTTGAACGGCTAAAGCTGAAAAGAAAAACACACCTGTGGAAATGATGCAAATCAGCGAAATTATTTAATCACAATAATCAGTGATGAGGCAAATGCGTTAGGGATTGCAGCGGATACCGGCCCGCGCCTAAGGCCCGTGGTGTATGAGCGGAAAGCCCGGCCGCAGGCAACGCCCATTGTATTAGCTGAAAGACGAAGGGCTAAAAAGCTAAAGTTTTTTACCCTGCCATCACCTTTTACTTCCCTACATCATTTCTTTATCCTTTTTCTCGTGGTATGTTTTAAAGGCTAAGTAAAACAATAGCACGGCAGGAATAGCGTCGAGCAGGATATCGCTGATAGCCGGTATAGCGGGATAGGTATTAATAATATCCTTCAATAACAGGCCGATGGCCAATATGCCGCCTGCAAGGTACAGGTAGAAGAATTTGTTGCCCATAATCTGCTTAAACCCAATAATGTAAAAAAAGTTTACGCACTTATAAATACAACTGCGTTACCATACTAATTATTTTTTAACAAGATAAGGCCAGTTATAAACTGACCTTATCCCTGAGGCTTAAGTTTGCAGACTTAAGCCAGTTTCAACGTTTTTATTTCACACGCTTAAATATGCTTGCAGCCAGCGGCGGTATGTTAATCCTGATGGAGTTGTCTTTTCCGTGCCAGCTTACTGCTTCAGAAGCAACCGCATTTGAGTTGAGCACACCGCTGCCCCAGTATTTCTTATCGTCTGAGTTGAATATTTCCTGCCATTTTCCCTTTTCGGGAACACCTACACGGAAATCGCGGCGGATAACCGGCGTCATGTTCAGCACAATAAGCAGGTCGTTCGCTGCATCGTGGCCTTTACGGGTGTATATCAGGATGGAATCGTTAGCATTACCGCCGTCAATCCATTCAAAGCCCGAGCCATCAAAAGCCTTTTCATACAGTGCAGGTTCGCTGCGGTAAAGCTGATTGAGCGCTTTTACAGTATCCTGTATGCCTTTGTGGTTCGGATATTCGAGTACGTACCATTCAAGCGAGCGTTGGAAGTTCCATTCTGTACCCTGCCCTATTTCGCCGCCCATAAACAGCAGTTTAGTGCCCGGGTGGGTAAACATATAGCTGTAGCACAGGCGCAGGTTGGCAAACTGCTGCCACTCGTCGCCGGGCATTTTACGCAGCATGGAGCCTTTACCGTAAACCACCTCATCGTGCGAGAAAGGCAGCATAAAGTTTTCCGTGAAGGCGTAGATCAGGCTAAAGGTGATCTGGTTATGGTGATATTTACGATGAATCGGGTCTTCGGCAAAATACTTCAGCGTATCGTGCATCCAGCCCATCATCCACTTCATACCAAAACCTAAACCGCCTGTGTAAACCGGTCGGCTCACGCCTGTAAACGAGGTGGATTCTTCGGCAATAGTCTGCACGTCAGGAAAATGGCTGTAAACCGCTTCGTTAAATTCTTTCAGGAACGAGATGGCTTCGAGGTTCTCATTTCCGCCAAATACATTCGGTTCCCACTCGCCGTGGTTGCGCGAGTAGTCGAGGTAAAGCATGGATGCCACTGCATCCACACGCAGGCCGTCTGCATGGTAAATATCCAGCCAGAACAGTGCGTTACTGATCAGAAACGAGCGTACCTCGTTACGACCATAATTAAATATATACGATTTCCAATCCGGGTGAAAGCCTTTGCGCACATCCTCATGCTCATAAAGGTGCGTACCGTCAAACCTGTACAGCGCGTGTTTATCACCAGGGAAATGTGATGGTACCCAGTCCAATATCACACCGATGCCGGCTTTGTGAAATTCTTCTACCAGGTACATGAGGTCCTTTGGCGTACCATATCGCGACGAGGCAGCGAAATAACCGCTCACCTGGTAACCCCAGCTTGGATAGTACGGGTGTTCTGCTAAAGGCATAAACTCCACGTGGGTAAAGCCCATCTCCTTTACATAAGGTACCAGTTTACCGGCCAGCTGGCGGTAAGTTAAAAACTCATCCGGACTTTCCGGGCTGCGCGCCCATGAGCCTATATGCACCTCGTAAACCGAATAAGGTTTATCAAGCGCGTTATGTTGATAGCGGTTAGCCATCCAATCCTTATCCTTCCACTCGTACCAGGTGTCGTCAACAATGGATGCCGTATGCGGCGGTAACTCCCAGCGCAGGGCGAACGGGTCACTCTTTTCCAACTCTTCGCCGCTGCTTGATTTGATGAAATATTTATAAGTTTCGCCCACGCCTACGTTCGGAATATAACCTTCCCAGATACCCGACGAGTCCCAGCGTGAATACAACTGGTGCGAGCTACGGTTCCAGCCATTAAAATTACCAATAACCGCAACGTACTGCGCGTTTGGCGCCCAAACAGAAAAATAGGTAC
>JBQCIS010000082.1:0-6655 GCA_051953515.1 Mucilaginibacter sp. | reverse complement strand
GCCGGCAGGATACCGCCGCGGTCTTTCAATGCTATGCCGATCACCTTCGAGCGAAAATTGGTTGCTAAACGCAGTTCGTCGGTCACGGTTGTGGTCAGCAGGTTTTTTGGCGACATCTGGCCCGCAGTTGAAGTACTGCCTACCGTTTTCACGCTATCATCCTGTGCACAATACATGCTTTTGCCGGTTGCCTGTATAATAAAGTCGTTACCCGCAATGCCATGTATAGATGGTACTGAACCGGTGTATATGCAGGTATGCCCCGGCCCTGTAAAGGTTGGGATATAATCTACCTGTGTATTTTCGCAACTGAAGCCGTCATTCAGCAGGCGTTTAAAGCCGTTGCTTTGGTAACGATCATAATAGCGATACAAATAGTCCCAGCGCATCTGGTCAACCACTATACCTACAACTAACTTAGGGCGGGGTACAGAGGAAGTAGCAGTGGCAGTAACTGATTTTTTCTTTTTTGTTTGAGCCGAAATGTTCAGCGAGGCAAATGCAATAACTGTGAAAAGCAGGTATTTGATCTTCATGTGTGAATTTTAATAGCCGCAAATATCTGCAATGCAAACCAAATCCAATGTAATGATTATGTTAGAGGAAGATAAAATTAAGCCTCGTCCCGCCCTCAATTTCAGAAGAGGGCACGACGAGGCATTTCTTTCTTATTCAGGATAGTGTTAGAATTTCAAATTCAAGCCCAATAAAAAGTTAGTCGGCGCTTGTGGAAAGAGGTAGTTATAGTTCACCACCTTACCGCCTTCAATATCCGGATAAGTAGCACCGTTCGATTCATACTTCGCGTTAAATATGTTGTTGATGAGCAATGTTAAGCCGATATTCTTAACCGACTTAACGCTGAAGTTGTACCCCAAACGCAGGCCGTTCACAAAATAAGCATTAAGGTAGCGGTTGGATTGTGGATCGAATGGCCCGTAATTTACCGGGTTGGTATTGGATGTATTATCCAGGTATTGCCTGCTTACATATTTGCTGATAAAGGCAATTTCGCCACCGGCCAGCGGCTTAAAGCTGATCTCGCTCGAAGCAACCATGTCTGGCGAGAAAGCGATATTGCTTTTGGTAATGTTGTAGTTTACCTCGGTGTTATTATCATAGTTGGTTAATGCCTGGTTAAAGTTTTTCACCTTGTTACTGCTTAATGATGCCGTTGCATTCCAGCTCAGCCAGTTGGTAAACTTAAAACGGCCGTCAAACTCCAAACCTTCGCGGTAGCTGCTTTTTACGTTGCTGCGTATCTGGTCGCCCACATCGTTCAATGCTCCGGTAAGCACCAGTTGGTTATCATACAACATGTAGAAGGCATTGATACCGCCTGTAAATATGCCCTGCTGTGTGCGGTAGCCCAACTCCCAATCATTCAGTCTTTCTGGATGCGGACGAGTACCCGGCGTGGCCTGCACATAGTCGTCGCGGTTTGGTTCGTGATTGGCAATGGCGAATGATGCGTACAGGTTATTTTGTTTATCTATCTGGTAAGATACGCCGGCTTTCGGGTTAAAGAAATCCAGCCAAACCTGTTGTTGCGGGCCAATGGTCTGGTCGTAACTATTTACATAAAAATAGTTGTATGACAGGTGCCTGTATTGCATATCGGCATACAGTTTCAGTTTGCCTATACGATAATCTACCTTTCCGTAAATATTGAAATCGGTTTTAAAAGCGTCATTACGCGCATATTCATAGTCTGGCGAAATATTAGTGCTTTGCTGCGTCCATTCTATATTGTCATAATGCGCGTTGCGGTACTGGTTGTATGCGCCGCCAAGGTCAATATTCAGGTTATTATTAGGGTTATAATCCAGGTTATAGGTAAGGCCGTAAAATTTATTGTTCAGCCATAACCTGCGGGTGAGGTCGGTGGTGCTTACAGTATCGGTCCCAATAATAACCGGATTGATGTTATAGTCCGGTAAATACTGGGCAGGCTGGTATTCTTCATAATAACCATAACCATGTGTATAATGCAGCGCACCGTTGAATGACAGCTTATCCGTGATCTTCTGATCCACCAGTAACTGGTAATGATCCTGCGTATAATTATCGGTCTGGTTTTTATAATAAGTGCCGTTACCCTCGTCACCCAGTTCGTTATAGCGGCGGTTACCGGCGCGCAGAGAATCTTCCGGATCGCCGTCCCAGGCCTGGTAGGTGTGCTCGGTACCGGAGAACGCGTTAAGCCTGATGAGTGTGGTTTTGCCATAATAAGCGCCGCTTAGGAAATACGATTTCAGATCGGCAAAGGCCCTGTCTACATAACCATCAGAATAGATCCTCGACAAACGACCATCAAAACTGAAATGCCCGCCAAGCAAACCGGTGCCTATATTTAAAGTATTCTTTACCGTTCCGAATGAGCCTACCGAGTTGTTCAACTCCAGGTAAGATGTATCACGACGGGTAGTGGTCTGGATGTTGATACTGGCCCCGAAAGCGCCGGCACCGTTAGTAGATGTACCCACGCCGCGTTGTATCTGTATATTATCGACAGACGAAGCGAAATCCGGAATGTCCACAAAAAACACCTGCTGCTCTTCGGGGTCGTTGTATGGCACACCGTTGATGGTCACGTTGATACGTGATGCATCAGATCCGCGTATATGAATATAGGTATAGCCTATACCCGTACCGCCATCAGAAGTGGTTACCACCGAAGGCGTTTGATCCAGCAGGTACGGCAGATCCTGACCGAGGTTATTCTTCTGAATATCTTTCTTGCTCAGGTTGGTATAAGTGGTGGGCGAATTGTCAGTCGCACGTATGCCCCTTACTGTTACTTCATCAGTAAGTTTTGTGCTCGGATTGAGCACGATGTTTAAAGCAGCATCGTGACTCAGATCGATATTCTTCACTACAGACAGGTAGCCTATATAGCTAACCTTTAATGCATACCTGCCCGCTTTAAGGTTGCCAATGCTATAATTACCTCCGGCGTCAGAAACGGCTGTGATATTTGAATTTTGAATGCTGATGGTTGTTCCGGGCAAAGCTTCGCCGGATTGAGCGTCGGTAATTTTACCGGAAATAGTAAGTTGGGCCGATGCCAGAACGGGCAGCAGCAAGGCAGTGATCGCCAAAAAAAAGTTTTTCAATTTAAAATGAAACTATACGTTAAACCTTCTGCACACCAGGGTATAATATGCAGTACACTTAACTTTTACCTCCCTACGCCGGCATTATCCGGATCAGGTGCTTGTTGGTCATTGGGCAGTAGTCATTGGTCAGTGATCGCCACTCTCTATACAACTATTTGCAATTCGCAACAACGGGTATGATCTCAGCCTGTCTTTCAGTTTGATTGCTCAAAGCAAGGCACCCCTTGAGAATATTATTAGGCAAAGGTAATATTTATTTCGGATTTGGAATTTTTTAGCTCTGTTTTAGAAAGAATGAAAAAAGATGGCAATAATTACTGACTTATCGCAGCAACGGTTGAATTTTCAACCTCACTCTGCGGCTCATCATTCTGTTTCAGCAGCCTGATCACTTGCACAAAGCGGCGTTTGTACATATCGTTAAAATCGGTAATGGTTACGCCATGTTCTTTACCCGAGGTGGAGTGGATAAACTTAATATCGCCATCCTGGTTACAGCAGATAATGCCCATATGGCCTATGCTGTGCGGATGATGGCTTTTAGTACCCGTGAACAGGATCACATCGCCTGGCTTAGCATCCTCAAGGCTTATGCGCTCGCCGGCATTATAATATTCAACTGATGACCGCGGTACGTTAAGGTTAAAATTTTTAAACACATAGCTCACAAAACCCGAGCAGTCAAAACCATACAGCGGGTTTGACGATGCTTCGCGATAGGGCGTTCCCAATAAACGCTGCGCGAATTGCAAAACGCTGTCGGGCGAAGTATTATCTGAACAAGGATATAAAGATGCTACGGATGGCTCCGGAAGAACAAGCGCCGCTTCTTTGTGATGTTTTCTCTTACTCTTTGAATTGTGGCGACTGCGCGCAGCATGACGCTTTTGAGCCGAGGCTGTACCCGCCAAAAATGCGCATAATACCAAAAGATTAATAAGGGAAAAGTATCTTTTCATTAGCCGCGCCTAAGTTATTTCTTTAGTTTTAAATCATCATTAAACTGTAAAATATTTTTCCATTTCATTTTCATCTTCCGGCTAAAAAATTTTCCTTTGTAACGCAGACCTCTCTCAATCAGGCAATACCTTTTTGCTTTTGTCTTTTTGCTTTCACCTCAAAAAACTACTTTTGCAAACTTTACAAAAAACAGTACAATGCTTAGAACACATACCTGCGGCGAGCTAAACCTCGGAAATTTGGGCGAAACGGTAACTTTATGCGGTTGGGTGCAAAAATCACGCGACCTTGGCGGCACCACGTTTATCGACGTGCGCGACCGTTATGGTTTAACCCAATTGGTTTTGAACGAAGGCACCACTGAAGCAATACGCGAAAAAGGGCGCACCCTGGGCCGCGAATTTGTAATAAAAGTTACCGGCAAAGTACTGGAACGTACCAACAAAAACTTAAAGATCCCTACCGGTGAAATTGAAATAGCCGTTAGCGAAATAGAAATACTCAACGCTGCCAAAATTCCTCCGTTCCTGATAGAGGACGAGACCGACGGCGGCGAAGAACTGCGTGCAAAATACCGTTACCTTGACCTGCGCCGTAACCCGATACGTAACAACCTGATGCTGCGCCACAAAATGGCACAGGAAGTGCGCCGGTATCTGGATAACCTGAACTTTTTGGAAGTGGAAACCCCGGTACTCATTAAATCGACACCGGAAGGCGCGCGCGACTTTGTGGTGCCAAGCCGCATGAACCCGGGCGAGTTTTACGCGTTGCCGCAATCGCCGCAAACATTTAAGCAGTTGCTGATGGTGAGCGGATTCGACCGTTATTTCCAGATTGTAAAATGTTTCCGCGATGAAGACTTACGCGCCGACCGCCAGCCGGAGTTTACACAGATTGACTGCGAGATGGCCTTCATTGAACAGGAAGATATCCTGAACATTTTTGAAGGGTTAACCCGTCACTTGTTCCGCAACGTAAAAGGTATTGAGCTGGCTGAGTTCCCGCGCATGCAATATGCTGATGCCATGCGCCTGTATGGTTCTGACAAACCCGACCGCCGTTTCGGAATGGAGTTTGTTGAATTGAACGGCATTATGAAAGGCAAAGGCTTTGGAGTGTTTGATAATGCCGAACTGATAGTTGGTATTAATGCTAAAGGCTGCGCCGAATATACCCGCAAGCAATTAGACGAACTGACCGAATGGCTGAAACGCCCTCAAATTGGCGCCACAGGTTTAATTTATTGCCGCTACCAGCCGGATGGAACGTTAAAATCATCAGTTGATAAATTCTATGGCGAAGACGATCTGACTAACCTCGCTGCGGCATTCAACGCCGAGCCGGGCGACTTGATATTAATACTTGCCGGCCAAAGCCAGAAGGTACGCAAACAAATGAACGAATTGCGTTTGGAAATGGGCTCACGCCTCGGCCTGCGCGATAAAAACACTTTTGCACCGCTTTGGGTGGTCGACTTCCCATTACTGGAATGGGACGAAGAAACCGGCCGTTACCACGCTATGCACCATCCGTTCACTTCGCCAAAACCCGAAGACATCCAGATGCTGGATACCGAACCTGGCGAAGTACGCGCCAACGCGTACGATCTGGTAATCAACGGCACCGAAATAGGCGGCGGTTCTATCCGTATCCACGACAGAGGCTTGCAATCACTTATGTTCAAACATCTTGGTTTTTCACCAGAAGAAGCGCAGAAACAGTTCGGCTTCCTGATGGATGCATTTGAGTATGGCGCACCTCCGCATGGTGGTATTGCTTTCGGTTTCGACCGTTTGTGCTCAATCTTTGCAGGTTTGGATTCCATACGTGACGTAATTGCCTTCCCGAAAAACAACTCGGGCAGAGATGTAATGATCGATACGCCATCAACCATTTCTGAAGAGCAAATGAAGGAACTTAAAATAAACACTACGGTTTAACATTTTTTAGCAATTGCGCTTAATTGTTTTTACTATTTTGGCAGCGGATTATCCAAAATGGATAATTTTTTGTTGAAAATTTAAGTTATAGCGATAAACATTATATGAAGCGATATTTTTTACTTTTAAGTGGTTTAGTGATCATTCTTCTTTCTGCCTGCCGCAAAGATCTTGATACCAATACGCAGGCGGCTATTGATGATGCCAAGATACAGGCTTACATACAAGCTAATCACCTTACCATGACGAAAGATACATCTGGTATTTACTACCAGATCGTAACATCCAATCCGGGCTCACATCCTACTTTAACCGATACTGTACAAGTTACTTATACCGGCGAATTGTTGAATGGCACCTCTTTTGACTCCCAAAACGTAGCCACATTTGCTGTAAATGAGTTGGTAAGAGGCGCGCAAGATGCCTTATTGCTGGTTGGCGCAAATGGCAAAGCACCATACGCCAGGATAAAATTCATTGTACCTTCAAGACTTGGTTATGGCAATGTAACCTTCGGTAATATACAACCAAACTCGCCTTTAGTGTTTACTTTTGACCTCATTGGCTTTCACCATTAACTATTGTCAAATCTTCTTTTTATTTGCAGTAAAAACCAGTGGCGAAGTCCTACAG
>JBQCIS010000081.1:0-2858 GCA_051953515.1 Mucilaginibacter sp. | reverse complement strand
ATTTACCACGCTATGTATCCATTCGTCTGTTACTTCTGTGCGATAATACAGCCGTTCAGACCGAAACATAACTATTCCATTACAGCCGTTATCAGCTGCTGTTATTTCCTGCAAGCAAATTTTTGTCGGTGCAAACACCAGCAAAGGCGCATTCTCCCCCTCAATCCGTTTCAGAAATTTATATACCGATTCCTTGACCGACCAGGCCAGCCAAACAAAAACGTCAAAAGGTAAGTGTAAATCCGGCGATAAGCGATAAAGTTCCTTTTCCTGTGCGGAGATGATCTTTGAATAAAACCGGGGTTCGTTTGTACGCGTTTTATCTATCGACCAAAGGTCTACAATATCGTTGCCTGTGCTTTTATGCAGATGGATTCATTTTTGAAAGTATCACATCGATACTGTTGCCCACATTTGTCATTTTCTCTGCCGAATCGTTATCGATCTCAATATTGTACTGCGATTCAGCATCTATAATTATGTCAACCAAATTAGCTGAATTGATCTGAAGGTCACGGATCAGGTCAGTGTCTTCAGTAATGTTATTGAGCTTATCTTTATCTTCGGTATAAGGGGCTAACACTTTCTTCAATTCAGTTAAAACAGCTTGTCTATCCATTTCTATTTCTTATCTATATTTTGCTATTATGAGGCAGGTATTGATATCGCCAAAACCAAAATTTGCCTTGGCAATAACGTTCACTTCCCTGCTTTGCATACTTACAGGTATATTTTTTTTACTAATTAAATCAATTATTTCGGAATTTGGGTCCTCAAGGTTAATATTCGGGTGAACAAACTGGTGTTCGAGCTGCAAAACTGCTGCTACTGTCTCAATAGAACCCGCCGCGCTCAGGCAGTGCCCGATCATCGATTTTAACGAATTTATCTGAGGGAAGTCCTCACCTTTCCGGCCCAGGCCTTTTGTCCAGTTCTCAACTTCAAATTTATCGGCCATAGTAGCCGTTAAATGACCGCTCACCAGGTCAACATCGTTGCCTGATATTTTGGCATCGGCTAAAGCATCCTGTATACAGCGCACAACACCCGGTCCGCTTGGTGCAGTCATGCTGCCACCGTTGCGTTGCCCGCCAGAATTATTACTGCCGCCCAATATTTCGCCATATATTTTCGCACCGCGTGCCAGGGCATAATCCAGGTCTTCCAGCACTAATGCACCTGCGCCCGAACCTGGCACAAAACCGCCTGCGGTAATACTCATTGGGCGCGAGGCCCTATCCGGCTCATTATTATATTTACGTGAAAGTACCCGCATGGAATCGAACGCGCCAAAAATATAGGCATCTACATACTCGCTGCTGCCTACCACCATGCGTTTGGCCATGCCGTATTTAATATACTCATAACCCATCAGGATAGCCTGCGTTCCGGTAGCGCAAGCGGATGAGTTGCTGATCAGCTTATTACCTAATCCTAACCGCCCTGAAATATAGGCGGTAACCCCGCTGTTCATGATCTGCTCTACTACCCGCGAACCCAATTTCTTCGATTCCTTTGCGTCTACCTTGTTAATGGCGTTCTTGATCACATCCGTATCAGCCACACTGCTGCCAAAAACGCAGCCGGTATCCCACAAGGTATCATGGCTTACAATTTCATTGCCGGCATCTGTCCAGGCGTCCAGCGCGGCTTTTATACCATAACCGATACCTTTACCTTTTAATCCGTATAAACTGGTTTCGCTAATGTAGCCGTGCAGCATTTCGAGGTTAAAATGCGGTTCGCCGGCAACCTGGCAATTAAAGTGGAGCTCCTGGTATTGGGGAATAAATTTTATGCCCGAAATACCGTTCTGTATGGCATGTAAAAAATCCGGAATATTTGAACCGTTGGGCGACAGCACGCCCACGCCGGTTATTACTACACGTTTACCCATTCGCCTTTCCTTCAGCCGGGAAGTTTCTGATCATTCCCGAAAATATTCCTTTTGCGATCAATTCTGATGCCCCGTTACGCATTTCAATAGCACATTTTAGTTTACCGAAACGAAAATATAACTTTTTTGAAGTAACTATAACTTTTTCGCCCGGTAAAACCATCTTATAAAACGACACATCCGTTGAGGTAAGCAGCGGGAACGAATGCTCATCCATAGTTACTGCCTCTTTGGTATTACCACTCTTTACCAGATAAATACCCAATACCACCACCCCTATCTGTGCCATAATTTCGGTTATGATAACACCCGGAGTAACCGGGTTGTTTACGAAATGATCCTCATAAAAAAAACTATTCCCGTTAAGCGTATAATCGCCGGTTACACCATCCGCATCCAGCGCGGTAATATGGTCTACAAACAGGAATGAAGATTTATAAGGCAGATATTGTATGATATCATCAAACATGTAGTATCTCTCTCCAGTCGGTTATGCTCTCAGATAATATGGGGCGTATTATCATTTATTTTTACAGATAGTGAATAATATTTTGGGCGAAATATACGTAACATTCCCGTTAATATGTTATAATAATCATACTTCGTCAAACAATACTAACGCAATACAGTTATGTGTTCAATTTAGGTACATATAATATACACATTAGGCTAAATCCATATATTTGCGCCAGGTGTTACCATTGAGCTAATCATGCCATATCACATTACGTTATTACTTTTCCTGCTGTTTCCAACCGGAGTGTTAAGGCATGATAAACCCCTTCAGGAGTTTGACAGGGCAAATTTCTATACCATCATGTCATCAGGCAAAATAAAGGATGTTAATGCTGAACTCGCCACGGTACGCGCCAGCGAAATAAAAGAAAAACAAGCCTATGAAGGCGCCCTGCTGATGCGGAAAGCCGGACTAATGAAAATACCAGCCGAAAAACTACACTAC
>JBQCIS010000080.1:0-3063 GCA_051953515.1 Mucilaginibacter sp. | reverse complement strand
AAGGAATATAATTTCGGATTTGGTCATTGAAAGCTTTTTGTACAAAATTGTTCAGCGGCAGCCGGTTCCTGAATGACAAATGTCAATCCTGCAAATGACCTTTGTCATAATCGGCGCGTATCAGACAAATGGGAAAAATTGTGATAATGGTCATTTCCTAATATGACTGTTATCAGCATGAAAAATTATCTGGAACGCCACTTTTACGCCGTGATTTTTTTACAAGCGAAAAGCGATATTTTAAACCGATGATAGTTGCGCACCCGTTAATGCTTACTAATTTTTTTGTTGCAGGGATTAATTATAAAAAAAGCGATGGCGGAATGCGAGGCAGGTTTGCCATTAACACCGATCAATATTCAAAAATTATAATTTCCGCGCCTGATTATGGTGTCGACAACTTTTTTATACTCTCAACATGCAACCGCACCGAGATTTATGGCTTCGCTGATAATCCGGATTATTTAACCGAACTGCTTTGTTCACAAACAACCGGAGACAAGCGAACCTTTACTCAACTAGCGTATGTAAAAAATGGCAGGGATGCTGCAGAACATCTTTTCAAGGTTGGGGCCGGGCTTGACTCGCAAATACTCGGAGATTACGAGATTATCGGGCAGCTTAAAAAGGCCATAAAATTTTCATCCGATAATGGCTTTATCAATCCCTTTATGCAGCGTTTGTCCGATCATGTTCTGCAGGCCTCAAAACTGATAAAAAACTCTACTGATTTGAGTAGCGGAAGCGTGTCAGTTTCATTTACTGCTGTGCAATACCTCAAGCAGCATATTTCATCAAACAGTAAACACAAAATATTAGTGATAGGCGCAGGTAAAATTGGCCGCAATACTTGTAAAAACCTTGTTGACTATTTTGGCGAGGCCGATATTACACTGATTAACAGAAGCATAGATAGAGCAGCGGTATTGGCAGCCGAACTTGACCTGAACTACGCGTCCATGGATGACCTGTCTGCATACCTGAACATATCTGACATTATACTTGTTGCCACCAGCGCGTTGCAGCCTCTTGTATCAGCAAAAGATTTTCAAGGCACAGAAAAAAAATTAATATTGGATTTATCAATACCCTATAATGTAGAGCCCGCTGTATCTGCCCTGCCAAATGTGACCCTGATTAATGTGGATGAATTATCAAAAGCTACGGACGAGAACCTGCAAAAACGCCGTTCCGAATTACCAAAGGCATTGGCAATTGTAAAAGACTGTATGGCAGACTTTTTAAACTGGTACGAAATGCACAAAATAAGCCCGGTACTAAAAGCTGTTAAAACAACGCTAAGTGATATTTACAGGCAACAGTTAGCCGTTACAAAGAAAACCGATAAGGCAATATCGCACAAATATGAAACGAAGGTACAGGCTGTTGTAAAAAATATGGCCTGTAAAATTAAGCACGACAAAAATTACGGCTGTCACTCGCTTGAGGCTATCAATGAATTTATACGGACCGTAGCGAATTAACGCGACCGGCATGCGAATTGATTTTAGCCCTTTTATAAAACCACTTTTTTGCATACTCTGCCGATATTACATAACCTGAAATTATCAGTAAAGTCCAGCCATAGTATGCTGCAGGTAGCCGGCCGAACCCAAACCACTGCGCCGCAGGTGTAACCGGGATAAGCAAAACGACTGATAAAACAACAAGTGTAGCCGTCAGCAAATATTTGCCCGGCAAGCTTTTAAAGAATGGCTTTCGCGTACGAACAACGAGCACAATTGAGGCGGCAGATATTACCGACTCGATAAACCACCCGCTTTGAAACGTCTTCTCCCCTGCATGCATCACAAGCAATAAAAGGCCGAAGGTAAGATAATCAAATAAAGAGCTTAGCAGACCGAACGTAAGCATGAACCGCCTGATAAACCTCAAATCCCAACGCTGCGGCTTTTGTATGGCTATATCATCTACGTTATCAGTCGCAATAGCCATTTCCGGGAAATCGGTCATCAGGTTAGTCAGCAGTATCTGTTTAGGCAATAAAGGCAGGAACGGCAAAAATAACGACGCCCCGGCCATGCTGAACATATTGCCGAAATTGGCGCTGGTAGCCATAAAAATATATTTCATGGTATTGGTAAAAGTTTTGCGGCCTTCTGTAATACCATTGCTTAAAACATCCAGGTCCTGGTTAAGCAGGACAATATCGGCAGCTTCCTTTGCCACGTCGACCGCAGTGTTTACGGAAATACCTACATCGGCCGCATGCAGCGCGGGCGCATCGTTAATTCCATCGCCCATAAAGCCCACCACATTCCCGGCCTGCTTCAACACAAAGATGATATGCTCTTTCTGGTTAGGCTCCACCTCGGTGAAAATATCGGTCTTTGGCGCCTGCTGTTTAAAAGCAGCATTGCTCATCTGCTTTAATTCGCCGCCGGTTAGTATTTTTGGCGAATGCATTCCTATTTGTATCGCCAGGCTTTTGGCTACAAGCGCGTTATCGCCGGTAATAATTTTGAGTGAGACGCCGAGATCGTGCAGTTCAGCGATGGTTGATGCGACACCGGCCTTCGGAGGATCGAAAAAAGTGACAAAGCCAAGAAACAAAATTTTATTTTCATCATCCCGCTCAAACTTGTCTTGTTCTGTTATTTTATAAGCTACTCCCAATGTGCGGTACCCGGCATTGCTCAACTCTTCGTAACGGCGGATTATATGCGCTTTATGGTCTAAGATATTGGCTACTTTACCATCGGCAGTCTCCGCCATGTCGCAAACCGCAAGCACATTGTTTAATGCCCCCTTGGTAATGGCAATATTGCTTGCGCCATGGTTGATCACTACTGTTAACCTTTTGCGGATAAAGTCATACGGAATCTCTGAGCGAACAGTGTAAGCGCCGGCATCACCGGAATAGTATTCGCAAATTGCATCGTCTATCGGGTTTCGGAACCCTTTTTGCATGGAAGCATTCAGCCAGGCATACTGCATTACTTTTGAACCATTGCCGCCGTTAATATCTAAAGTGCTTTTTAGTTTTACTTTACCTTCGGTTATGGTGCCGGTTTTATCGGAACAAAGAATATTCATGCTGCC
>JBQCIS010000079.1:0-3302 GCA_051953515.1 Mucilaginibacter sp. | reverse complement strand
TACCTGGGCAGCATTCCCGCCGGCTGCGGCTGCTTCAAAAAGTACAGCGATGATACTGCAGAAATAAAACGCATGTACGTGCGGCCCAATGCCAGGAGGAAAGGCCTCAGTAGAATGATTTTAAACGAGCTGGAAGCCTGGGCAAAATCTCTGGGCTTTGCATATGTTGTTCTGGAAACCGGCAGCAAACAACAGGAGGCGTTGGGCTTGTATAACCGGGCAGGCTACGTGAATATCCCAGTCTATCCGCCCTACATTGATCTGCCCGATAGCGTTTGTTTTAAAAAGAAGTTAACTGCTTAAAATATCACCGCCTTTCAATCGTCCATTATAATACTAGTTTTACATGTATTTATTTTTACTTCCGCTTCATTCCCTCATTCGCTGGTTAGTTTTGCTGAGCCTGGCATTTGCTATTTATCGCGCCTACCGGGGCTGGCTTGGCCATAAGGCGTATACCAGGTTTGATGAACGCGCGCGAGCAATCGCTACTACCGTAGCGCATATACAACTGGTTGCAGGATTATGGCTTTATTTTGTTAGCCCTATTGTAAGCTATTTTCTGCATAATTTTAAAGAAGGCGTGCATGAAAGGGTTATACGTTTTTTCGGGATGGAGCATATTACCATGATGCTGATCGCCATAACTTTAATTACGATAGGCTCTGCAAAGGCTAAGCGTAAAACAAACGATGCAGACAAATTTAAGGTCATGGCAATATGGTTCAGTATTGGCTTACTGATTATTTTCTTATCGATACCCTGGTCGTTCTCGCCCTTTACCAGCAGGCCATTGTTCAGGACATTTTAAATTTGATATTGTATCTTAGCAGGATATGAAACGACGTTCATTTGTAAAATCATCTCTTATCGGCGGAGCTGCTGCGGCTGCCCTGCCTATCGCAAGCCAAGGCATGAATAACGACGCGCTAAACGCCACTGCTGAATATTACGAGCTCCGGGCCTATCATTTAAAAGACGAGACGCAACAAAAGCTGGTGGAAGATTTTTTCAAAAATGCCGCTATTCCGGCGTTGAACCGTGCAGGCGTAAAACATGTTGGCGTGTTTACCGAAATGAAGCCTGAGGGGCAGACAAAAGTATTTGTACTGTTGCAGTATAACAGTCCCGTCCATATCGATGCAGTTAACAGCGCCCTCGAAAATGACAGGGAATATCAGCGGAAAGGCGCAGCTTATTTAAATGCTCCAGCAACGCAACCCGCCTACGAGCGTATTGAAAGCTCGCTGTTAAAAGCATTCAAAAAGTTTCCATCACTTACCGCTCCCGAAAAGAAAAAACGGATTTTCGAGCTGCGCCAATATCAAAGTGCCAGCGAAGCTGCAGGCAAAAAGAAGATAGAAATGTTTAACGACCGCGGCGAGATCGACATCTTTAAACGACTCGGGTTTAACCCGGTTTTCTGGGGTGAAACTGTGATCGGGCCGCTGCGGCCTAACCTTACTTACATGGTGACCTTTGGTGATATGGAAGAAAAGGCTTCCCGCTGGCAGGATTTTGGCAGCGATACTCAATGGCATGAGATAAGTGCCGTGCCCGAATATGCAGATGCATTGCTGGTAAGCAAGATCACTTCGACCATGTTGGTGCCAACCGAATTTTCGCAGATATGAATAGCTCTGCACAGGTTTGACAACAACTATCAACATTTGCCATTCACGTCTTTTCAGCTGGGCTGAATCCCTTTGGTACTTAAACCGGGGCTTTGATGATTGTATTTACAAAATTTCGGGCAATACTGTCCGCAGGGCATTTGATGTTGAGGGGGAGAAGATACTGACTGAAATTTCCTGCACAGATGGTACACTGATGATCAATTGGCTCACCGGCAAACCTTCAGATAGAGCGGAGGCTTACATCAGTAGTTTTGTTGGTGTTTGGTTCGATCTTGATACAGACCTTACGCCTTTCTATAAACTGCTGGCCGGGCATCCGGCGGTGGCAGATATGACCGCAAGCTATCATGGTCTTCGCCTGGTAGCCATGCCCGATTTATTTGAGACCCTGTCCTGGGCTATACTCGGCCAGCAGATCAACCTTACTTTCGCCTACAAGCTTAAGCGGCGGCTGGTCGAGCAATACGGAACAATATTAACATTTGAAGGCCAAACTTATCATATCTTTCCCGAGGTTGGGGCGCTCAAAAACGCAAGTGTCGTCGATTTGCGCAAACTGCAATTATCCGGCAGCAAAGCCTCTTACCTGGTTAACATCGCCCAAAGCTTCGCGGATAATCAGTTGAGCCGCGAAATACTGCTGGCATTACCGGACTTTCCGTCGCGTCAAAAATACCTCACTGATATAAAAGGTATTGGTATATGGACAGCCAACTATGTGCTGATGAAAAACCTCGGCGAACGTGCCTGCATACCCTACGGCGATGCCGGATTACTGAATGCCCTTGTAGCCAGAAACATCATAGCTGATAAGCGGGACAAAGCCGGACTTGATGCATTTTTTGAGCTATTTAACGGATGGGAAGCCTATATGGTGTTTTATTTGTGGCGGAGCCTGGCTTAACAGCTAACGTTCAACCAGCTTCCAGTTTCCTTCAGATACCACTTCCACAACCCCATCATCAATCTTAAGGGCCGTCTGGTCATCAATTAAATATGACGGCACGGGTAGCGTTGCAGCCAGTTTTTCGAGCTCGGCCATGGAATTATCCGGAAACGCAGGATAATCCAGGTGCGGATGAATAGCGAAATCAAGCAGACCCAGCGATTTGTCGGTTTCGGCGGGCAAAGCATGATTGCCATAGGTGGTTCCATAGCTTGTCATGATCATACTGCCGGCGCTGAGGCCGACGTAAACCATTTTATTCAACAACGATGGCAGCAATTCTGCCAGGCCGGATTGCTGCATCCAGTAGGTGAGGTACTGGCAATCGCCGCCACCAACCAGCAGTGCGTCGGTTTCTTCCAGCAGGGGTACCCACAGATCCCGCTTGATGCTGGGCAGCGCAGTGAGTTCCAGCAAGCCTAATGACTTCCATCCCATATCGCAAAAGGGGTCGCCTAAGGCGCCGGTAATTACCCTGCGAACTATCTCGCCGCCATTGCGTATGCCATAAATAGCAGTAGGGATGAAAAGGGCCTTTGCTTCACTAACCGGCTTGGCAAGGAGTTCGGTTAATGTATTATGGATAGTTGGATTACTGATGCCTGCGGAAGTGAGGAGGAGTTTCATAAATATCTTTTTCTGTTATTTATCGGTTGAGGCCTTGTGTGATGTAGTAAATATTGGCTTTTTACTTAAAAATAGCAACGTTGCGTTAATTT
>JBQCIS010000078.1:0-6574 GCA_051953515.1 Mucilaginibacter sp. | reverse complement strand
CACCGGAACAGGAATGCTACGATAACTGCCGCCAGGGTTGGACGGAGCATATCAGCGACAGCTTGCTGAATTTGATTAATACGGGGAAGGGTAAGCCACAATAAAGTATTTGTGTAAGTTGCCACCATTGCTGCCCCGATTAGATAGAAATGTTTTTAATCGCTTATATTTAATGAGGTTTTTGTAAAAGGCTTCGATATTTGTGCGTCGAATGCGCCGGATTGCCTGTCATTGTTGCAAACAAACCGGCCCAATAAATCATTATCGAATAGCATCAAATATTATGGACCCCTTAACACACCTCGCGCTTGGCGCCTGTACCGGCGAATTGCTGCTCGGAAAAAGATTTGGCAAAAAAGCCATGCTTTGGGGGGCGCTCGCTGCAAACCTGCCGGATGTGGATACGGTTACAGGTTTAATTGTGCCGGGCGATGAAGCGCTGATGTTACATAGGGGTATCACGCATTCTTTTTTGTTCGCATTTGTGGCAGGCCTGCTGCTGGCCATCATTTTTAACAGAAGGTACAGGCACGTGGGTTTGGGTTGGTTTGCTATATTCTTTTGTGTGGAGGTCGCTTTGCATGATCTGCTGGATACGTGTACCAGTTATGGGACGGGTTTACTGGAGCCATTCAGTCATGCACGTTTTTCGTTCCATTTTTTGTTTGTAGTTGATCCGCTGTTTGTCATCTGGTTATTGGTGGCGAGCATTATATTATTAACGAAAAAAGCAAATGATCCGGCGCGGCCAAAATGGGCAGCCGGCGGCCTGGTAATTTCTTTATTGTATGTAGGTGTGGCGCTATTTTGTAAGTCAACGCTCGATCCGTCTGCGACTATGACCACACCAGCTCCATTTACGACGCTATTGTGGTACGACATAAAGAAAACAGACAGCGGTTTTTATACAGGTTACCAATCGGTATTTGACAAAAAAAACGTTCAATATGAATTTCATCTGCAAAACCGGCACTTGTCTGAATCGGCCAGCCCATACTTATTGCAGTTTGCAGATGGTTATTATACGATTTCGGACTCAGGTAGTCATTTATATTTTAACGTCATCCGTTTTGGCCAGATTCAAGGCTGGCAGCAACATGATGCACCTTTTGTATTGAGTTATCCTATCGGTGTAAGCCAGAATGAAAATTTGATCATACAAAGGGGCCGGCTGGCAGGCTGGAACAGTTATTCAATAAAGCTTTATTTCGAAAGGATTATGGGAAGATGAATTGGTATCTTTTAGCCATTGTTGCCTACCTCGCACTTGTGGTTTTTGTGTGCTTGCGCATCTTGTATGATATCCAATCCACGAGTAAGGCTTTTGCTTACCTGCTGGTAACTTTACTGCTTCCGGGCATTGGTATGGCCATTTATTTTGCTGTCGGCGCAAACTATCGAAAAAATAAACTTTACAGCAAAAAAATTATCAACGATAATAAACTACTGGCCGAAATACGTGAAAATATTGTACATGAATCGGAAAAAACCTGGGAGACCGGCGAATCGGCAGTCAAGAGTCATAAAGAGTTGGCGCGACTACTGCTGCATGACAACAGCCCGCTTACCGGAAATAACAACGTGCGCTTGCTTTTAAACGGTGAACATAAGTTTCCGGAAGTCATCCCTGCGCTGGAAGCTGCCAAGCACCATATCCACATGGAGTACTACATTTTTGAGGATGATACGATAGGTAACCAGATTAAAGAGATTTTGATCCGCAAGGCATCGGAAGGAGTGAAGGTGCGATTTATTTATGACGATTTTGGTAGTAGGTCCATCAGAGATGGCTTTGTAAAGGAATTGCGCGATGGTGGGGTGGAGGCTTATCCGTTTTATAAGATTTGGTTTATAGCGTTATCTAACCGTACTAACTATCGTAACCACCGTAAGATTATAGTTATTGACGGTTGTACCGGCTTTGTTGGCGGCATTAACGTTAGCGACCGTTACATTAACCCGGCTAAACCATATTGGCGGGATACCCATGTGATGATTAAAGGGCCTGGTGTATATTATTTGCAGTACTTGTTTATTTGCGACTGGAATTTTTGTCGCGGAACCAGGCTGCCTATAGTGCCGGAATACTTTTGCTCAAAGACGACACAGTCAAAGGCTATTGTGCAGATTGCAGCCAGCGGCCCGGATTCTGATACGCCTACCATTATGTATGCCTTACTGCAAACCATCAGCATGGCAAAAGAAGAACTACTGATCACCTCGCCTTACTTTATTCCAGGTGAAACGATACTGGATGCGCTTTGTGCCAGTGCGATGAGTGGCGTAAAGATTAAACTACTGGTGCCTTTTAAGTCAGACTCGGCATTAGTGAATGCAGCAGCGCGTTCTTACTATAATGAAATACTTGAAGCCGGAGTTGAAGTTTATTTATATAAAAAAGGGTTTGTACACGCCAAAACGGTGGTTGCAGACGGTCAGCTGGCAATCATAGGCACGGCTAATATGGATCATAGGAGTTTTGAGCTGAATTTTGAGGTAAATGCCATGATTTATGATACGGTTTTGGCTACCGAATTAAAACAGGCTTTTGAGGAAGACCTGAAGCATTCTGTAAAAATTAATGCGAAGGATTGGGCAAGACGCACATTGTTTAAGCAATTACCGGAGAAAC
The DNA here is from genome assembly GCA_051953515.1 of Mucilaginibacter sp. Taxonomy (GTDB): domain Bacteria; phylum Bacteroidota; class Bacteroidia; order Sphingobacteriales; family Sphingobacteriaceae; genus Mucilaginibacter. The sequence goes on along the minus strand of JBQCIS010000078.1, from coordinate 3,942 downwards.
TTTGCCGCTTATTTTCGCCTTTACTTTGAGCTACTTCGCGCAATAATTGATGGTCGCTGAATTGGTAAATTAAACATGTTCAGTTGGATGGGTAAATTAAAATCCCCTATAGGCAGTACACAGCAAACCGTAAAGATATTGTGGCAGTCAGATCAGACGCGTTTGCCCCTGTATTTTGTCGTATCTGCACCCCAAGAATGAACAGTCTGTTCGCGAAATTCGTTTTATGAAATTGCTCCTTACTTCCAACGGTATTACCAATACCAGCATTCGCAACGCTTTGATTGACTTGTTGGGCAAACCTATTGCAGAATGCGATGCGTTATTCATACCAACAGGTGTGTACCCTTTTCCCGGTGGGCCCGGGTATGCCTATCAAGCGATACAGGGGAAAGCACAGGCTCCTTTTACACAATTGGGCTGGAAATCATTAGGCTTGCTGGAACTTACCGCATTGGAGAGTATTGATAAAGACGTTTGGCTCCCTTCGGTAAGCGAAGCAGATGCATTGCTTGTATGGGGAGGCGATCCGGCATACATAGCCTATTGGATAGAACGATCGGGATTAAAGGAATTGCTGCCGTCGTTGCTTGAAAAGATAGTTTATGTGGGTGTAAGTGCCGGAAGTATAGCAACAGCCAATATTTTCGCAGAGGCATATACCAACCGTCCACGAGGGGCACACAACCCATTATCTGCTGAAGACATCATGTTAGGTAACGTAAAAAGAACTTTTGTAACGGCCTATGGTGCCGGGTTGGTTAACTTTGCCATCATTCCGCATTACCAGCATCGGGATCATGCCGATGCATCTGCGGCAGGTGCGGAGCAATGGGCACAAAAGCTGCCTATGCCTGTATATGCTATTGACGACCAGACCGCCATTAAAGTGGTAGATAATGAAATCTGTGTGATATCTGAAGGGCAATGGAAATTATTTAACGGGGATGGAAAAGTTTAAATGGTTACTGCTTTAAAAGCAGAGACGTTGCCCATTTATATATCGTAAAAACAACGCGGTGGGTTTTATTCTATTTCGCCACTATAAAAGAACATTCTTTATTTAATTGCTAAATTTATTAGCTTTGTAGCCTCGTTAATTTTAGTATTGTATGCGGGCATTTTGAAATAAGCCATCTGCGTAATATTTATTCCCGCTTCAGAAATTAAGGATCATTCAGAAAGACAAAAAATGGAGCAATTTGCATTGTTTGCAGAAGCCGGTCAGAGCAAGGATCTACCCACTGATATGCTGGAATACATGCCTTGTTTATTCAGCAAGGAAGAAAGTGATGTGCTGCTGCATAAATTTATTCATGAAACGCCCTGGAAACAGCGTACACAAACCATGTGGGACAAACAGGTGCTAACCCCAAGGCTAACGGCCTGGTATGGTGACAGACTGGAGGAGGAGCCGATTCCATGGACGCCGGAGTTGCTGGCGATCAAGGAGAAAGTTGAACCGATGGCCGGCGTCGCCTTTAACAGCGTATTGCTCAATTATTACCGGGACGGCAGCGATTCCGTGGCCTGGCATAGTGATAAAGAAACTGTGTTAGGCAAGCGACCGGTGATCGCTTCGGTTACGTTCGGGCAGGTGCGCAGCTTTGATATCAGACGGAAGGCAGATCATAGTGAAATATATTCTGTACGATTGGAGCATGGTTCGTTTTTACTGATGAAGGCGGGCTTGCAGGAAGCATTTGAACACCGGATCGCCAAATCAATCAAGCCGCTGAAAGCCAGGGTAAACCTGACGTTCAGGACGGTTAAACATTAGCAGACAGAATAGTTTTACCCGTTAAAATTAGGGGCATATTCCACAATCCATTCAATGCCGTACTTGTCTCTAAACATCCCGGCATACGTACCCCACGGCGTATCGTCAATATGTCCTTCTACGGTTCCCCCTGCTGCTAATCCGTTAAATATTTTGTCAGCTTCTTCACGAGTATCAGCATTCACTACTATTTTAGATCGGTTTTCGCTCTCATTTACACGGCCCATAAATTCGGGAACGTCGTTGGCTATTATCATATTTTGTTTGCCAATAGGCAGGGCAATGTACATTATTTTGTTTGCCTCATTTTCAGCCACCTGAAATTCATCGCTTGCCAGGTCTCTAAAACGAATGACCTTTGTAAACTCCCCTCCGAAGACCGATTTGTAAAAAGTGAATGCTTCTTCAGCATTGCCGTTAAAGTTGATCCAGGGATTAATTGCTCTCATAATATTATTTTAAGTTGTTAGCTTGTTTGCTTTCATTCTCGGTTTAGTGTTCTGATGTCATTGTGGTGACAACATTTTTCTAAGTTCGTAATAATGTTGCAAAAGATTTAACTATAAAAAATATCCATGCGATCTTCCCGATTCCTCATTAACGCATGCAAATAATTGTCTTCCCTTTAATGCGCCTGGCCGGATTAAAGGCAGCAACGGCTTCGTCGAGAGAAGATACGTTGCCGATATTTAGTCGCAATCGCCCATCCCGTAAGCGTTGCACGAGCTCAGCCAACTGGGTCCGGTCAGACTCGACAACGAAATCTATCATCATGCCACCGTAGGGTTGCGCCTCGATCGGGCCTGTAATGCTCACCAGCGTGCCACTGGCGCGGATCAGGCCTGCAGACCGCTTCGCAATGTCTCCGCCGAGAACGTCAAGCACTAAATCGACATGACCCACATCTTCCAGGTTGTCGTTTTCAAGGTCTACGTACTCCTGCGCGCCGAAGTCTAAAGCCGCCTGACGACTGCCACCTCGTCCGGTGCCGATCACGTATGCGCCGGCCTCGCGTGCGAGCTGCGTCGCCATTGAGCCTACTATACCCGCCGCGCCATGCACAAGCACGCTTTGGCCCGCACGAAGACGGCCATGATCAAACAGCCCCTGCCACGCCGTAAGGCCGGGCATTACGAGAGCCGCACCTGCTGTAAAGTCAACGTCTGCCGGCAGCGGTGCAAGGTTGCGTGCTTCAACGGCTACATACTCCGCAAGTGTGCCATCGCGGTACCAGTCTGTGAGGCCGAACACCCGCTGTCCGATCGACAGCCCTGTAGTTCCATAGCCGAGTGCGGTAACTATACCAGCCAGCTCATGTCCGGGAATAGACGGCGTTCTGTCACGGCCGCTGCGATCGACCCATGTTGAGGGCCACGACAACTCATCTCCGGTTATTGCTGCCGCATGAACCTTAACAATAACGTCATTTATTGCCGCTTGCGGCTCAGGCCGCTCTATAAGCTTCATTCCGGCGTTTCCGGCAGCTTGATCTGTCACTACAATTGCTTTCATCATATCTCGTTTTTTTCGATTATACTTTTACTCTGATGTAAAGCTACCGCCTAAATTGGCGAGCTTAGTAGGCCAATTTTAAAATATACCGGGGGCCAGTTTTGTTTAAGTAAGCTTCTTGATATTTCGTTTAAAAAGGAAGGAACACAAACAGAGGTGCTTGTGTGGTTATAAACTGGATAAAACGAGAAGGGAGATGTGAAAGGGCTGTAAGAAGCGAGTAAAGTACGAAGTGGATCTATCAACTTTTTGATAATTGTTATGGACAATATGATATCCGGATTGGAGGTCTTTTAAGAATTTATAAATTTTACTGCTTGCACAATGTTCTTTTGTATGAAAAACAACTTTATTAACCATTCCACAACGATGCGCCGCGCAATTTATCTGCTATTCCTGACGCTGTACGTAGTCACATCGCCCTGTCTCGCGCAAATTAAACGTTCCGTGCGCAATGCTTCGGATATGAAATTTAGCCAGCTCGGTGACGCGATTGATGCCCATGACGGCGAAATTGCGTATTTTAATGGTACGTATTATCTGTATGGAACCAGCTACGGCTGTGGTTTTGAATGGGGACACAAAGATGCTCCGTTTTGCGGCTTTAAAGTTTACACTTCAAAAGACCTTATAAACTGGACTGACAAAGG
>JBQCIS010000077.1:0-10127 GCA_051953515.1 Mucilaginibacter sp. | reverse complement strand
ACATGTACGATCCGGGAGATGGCTCTAAAGAAGAAAAGCTGGGTACAGTTAACATCACTATTCAAAACTGTATCTACGCAGAATCGCTCGACTACTGGAACCATGCTTTCGGCAGTACAACCGGCGGCGAAAACAGTTCATTGGTTCGTAATATGTGGGCTGATAATACAGGGCGTAACCCATCTGTGGGATGGAATGGTGTTTATACGTTCGTAAACAACGTAGTATTCAACTGGCATCACCGTTCAATGGATGGTGGCGATTACACCACCAACTTTAACGTCATCAATAACTATTTCAAACCAGGCCCGGTTACACCTAAAAACGAGCCTGTTGGTCACCGTATATTAAAACCGGAGTCAGGCCGTAGCAAATTGAAACAGAAAGTATTTGGTCGCGTATATGCGTCAGGTAACATTATGGAAGGTTATCCTGAAGTTACCAAAGATCCATGGAATGGCGGCATACAGGTTGAAGGCGAAGGCGGCAAAGAACTGCCTGACGCAGGAAAGTATAAAGATTTTATGAAATCTGACGTACCATTCCCAATGCCTCCTGTCAGCATTATGACAGCTGAACAAGCATACCATTGGGTGCCTGAAAATGCAGGTGCTACATTACCACACCGCGATGCTGTCGACATCCGCATAGCAAAACAGGTAGAAACCGGTAAAATAGAGTACAAAGAGATGAAAACCGACACCGATTTTCAGTTCAAAATACGTAAACTGCCAAGAGACTCGTACAAATTGGGTATCATCACTGCGCCATGGCAGGTTGGCGGCTACCCTGCATACAAAGGCACGCCATATAAAGACAGTGATAACGATGGTATGCCGGATTCATGGGAAACTGCCCATGGCTTAAATCCGCATGACGCCAGCGACGCCAGCAAACTGGCAAAAAATGGCGGTGGTTATACAAATATCGAAGTTTACCTGAATACAGTTGCAGATCGTGGCGAACACAAAATGCCAAATGGCAAACTCAACTAATTGCGGTATTTTTAAAAATGAAATTCTTCATACGTAATACAATTGGTTTATTGATAGGGATATTGGCAGGGGGTGTGGTGGTTAACACCCCCGCAATAGCCCAAAAAGGCAAGAAACTACCCAATGCGCCGTTAACTGTTCAGAAAGACGGCAAAATTACCTACAAGGCTGATAGCAAGGGCGACCGTATACCCGATTTCTCATATTGCGGTTACATGGCGTCGGAACAGCCCATTCCATTTGTGCCGGTTAAAGTAATTGTGCCGCTGAAAAAAGGCGATGCAACCCTGCGCATACAGGCCGCTTTGGATTATGTTGCCTCATTACCACAGGACGCGAACGGTTTCCGTGGCGCAGTATTGTTAAACAAAGGTGTTTACCTGGTTAACGGCAGCCTGAAGATAAAAGCGTCAGGCGTTGTGCTGCGCGGCAGTGGGATGGAAGCCGGTGGTACCACTATTTTAGGTGCAACAACCGATCGTGCCACACTGATACAGGTGTCAGGCAAAAAAGACCGTAAGGAATCAAAAGAAATTGAAATTACCGATGCTTATGTGCCGGTAAACGCATTTACATTTCATGTTGCGCATGCAGGCGATCTTAAAGCCGGCGACATGATCATGATACACCGCCCAAGTACCCAGGCTTGGATAAACGCTTTGGGGACTGACCATTTTGGCGGTGGGCTGACTGCTCTTGCCTGGAAACCGGGTGAGCGCGATATTTATTGGGATAGAAAGATAACAGCCGTTGACGGCGACAAAATAACCATCGATGCACCACTGACAACTGCGTTGGACAGTGCTTACGGCGGCGGTAAAATAGCCAAATATGATTGGCCTGGCAGGATAAACAACGTGGGCATAGAAAACCTGCGTTTACAATCTACCTACGATGCTTCAAACCCTAAAGACGAAGCACACCGCTGGATGGCCATCACAATGGCAGATGTATCTGACGCGTGGGTGAGACAGGTAATATTTGAACACTTTGCAGGTTCTGCCGTTTTTGTTGAGGAAACGGCTAACCGTGTAACGGTAGAAGATTGCAAATCGTTAGCCCCCATATCCGAAATTGGCGGTCAGCGCCGCTATACCTTTTGGACTACCGGCGGACAAACACTTTTCCAAAGATTGTATTCTGTAAACGGGATGCACGACTTCGCCGCAGGCTACTGTACTCCGGGTCCTACCGCATTTGTGCAATGTTCGGCGTGGCAGGCATTGGGTTACAGCGGCAGTATTGATAGCTGGGCATCGGGTGTATTGTTTGACGTGGCCAATATCGATGGCGCACCCATCAGCTACATGAACAAAGGCCAGGACGAGCAGGGTGCCGGCTGGAATGCTGCCAACAGCGTTTTCTGGAACTGTTCATCAGCCCACGTGGATTGCTATCAACCGCCAACAGCGCAAAACTGGGCCTTTGGCACATGGGCTCAATTTGGCGGCGATGGCTATTGGGAATCATCAAACGAAACCTTAAATCCGCGCAGTTTATATTATGCTCAGTTGGCCCAGCGTTTGAATAAGAATGTAGACAAGCAGGCGGCGATATTACGTATCGCCACTGAACCATCAAGCAGCCCGACACCGGCTGAAGCGGCAGCATTGCTGGATGATGCCCGCAAACCGGCAACAACTATAAGTGACTGGGTTGACGGCGCTCCAAAAAGAAATCCGATCAGCCTTGCAGCAAATGGCGCAAAAAATATCGACGAAATAGGTTACAAAGCGGCGCCTGCACCAACATTTGCACCTAAAATGAGTGTAACAAACGGTTGGTTGGTACGCGGCAATACCGTTTTGGAAGGCAGGCATTTTGAAGCGCCTTGGTGGAACGGTACCGTAAAACCTGATTATCTTAAAAAAACCGCCAAGCCGGATATCACCCGCTGGGTTCCTGGTCGTACAGGTACGGGTTTAACTGATGATCTGGATGATGTTGCCAGCTGGATGCAGAAAGAAAACATTATTGTGCTTGAACACAACTATGGTTTGTGGTACGAGCGTCGCAGAGACGATCACGAGCGTATCCGCCGTATGGATGGCGATGTTTGGCCTCCGTTCTATGAGCTGCCATTCGCCCGTAGCGGTAAGGAACTGGCATGGGATGGTTTGAGCAAATACGATCTCACCAAGTACAATACCTGGTACTGGAGCCGTTTGAAACAGTTTGCTGACCTGGCTGATGAAAAAGGATTGGTGTTGTTCCATCAGAACTTCTTCCAGCATAACATTATTGAAGCCGGTGCACATTATGCGGACTTCCCATGGCGTACGGCAAACAACATCAACAACACGGGTTTCCCTGAACCGGTTAACTACGCAGGCGACAAACGCCAGTTTATGGCCGAGCAGTTTTATGATGTAACGCAGCCAACCCGTCGCAAGCTATTAACCGCCTATATTGATAAATGTATGGATAACTTCGCCAACAACAATGGCGTTATCCAAACTATCAGTGCTGAATACACTGGCCCGTTGCATTTTATGCAGTTTTGGGTTGAAACCATCAAACAATGGGAAGCGACGCATAAAAAGAAGGAGATCATCGGCCTAAGTTCTACAAAAGATGTGCAGGATGCCATCCTTGCCGATGCAACCAAAGCACCGGTGATCAATGTGATCGATATCCGTTACTGGTATTATCAGGGTAACGGCAAATTGTACGCGCCGCTTGGCGGACAAAGCCTTGCGCCACGCCAGCAGGAACGTGTTTATAAGCCTAAAGCGGCTACGTTTAATGATGTATATCGCTCGGTGCATGAGTATACCACCAGGTACCCTGAAAAAGCAGTATTATACTCTGCCGATGGATACGAACATTTTGGTTGGGCAGTATTTATTGCCGGCGGCTCGTTCCCTGCATTGCCCGCTACTACCGATAAGCAATTTCTGACCGATGCAAGTGGTATGAAACCGGTTGATCTGCCGGGCAATCCAAACGGGCAGTGGGCTTTGGGCAATGCTGCTAAAGGATATATCGTTTACAGCAATTCCGTAAACAGCGTTCATCTTGATCTCGCACCGAATGCCAATTATAAAGCAAGATGGATTGACCCTAAAACCGGCACCGTTTTACCGGGTGAAGAACAGGTAAAGGGCGGCAAAAATGCAGAGATCGCAAATACAAAAGGTAGTGAAACCATCCTGTGGCTCACCCGTATCTGAAAATTATGTTAAAGAAAATTGGACTAACGGGGATGATCTGTTGCTTGCTTTTTTCATTCAAAAGCGACAACGGGTCATCTCTGCCTGAACTCAAAATATCTGAAAATCATCGTTATTTTACTGCCGATAACAAACCCTTCTTTTGGTTGGGTGATACCGGTTGGCTGCTGTTTACCAAACTAAAGCGGGAAGAAGCTGAAAAATACCTTGACATCCGCAGTAAACAGGGGTTCAATGTGATACAATGCATGGTACTGCATGGCCTTGGCGATGCGGATGCTTATGGCGAAACGGCACTGATCAATAAAGATGTTACCAAACCCAATTTGTCGGCTGGTCTCGCTTTGAATAACTACTGGGATAATATAGACTGGGTGATCAGCAAGGCTGAAGAAAAAGGCATATACATAGCCCTTGTGCCAATATGGGGCTCAGTAGTGAAAAGCGCGCATATCAACCAGCAACAGGCAAAGGCTTATGCTGCTTTTTTAGCTAACAGGTATAAGTCGCATCCGAATATTATCTGGATGAACGGCGGTGATATTGCCGGCAGCGATTCTATGAAAGTATGGAACATGATTGGTAATACCATTCATCAGGTGGATCCAAATCACCTTATTACTTACCATCCGCGCGGCAGAACGCAGTCATCAACCTGGTTTCATAATCAAGACTGGCTTAGCTTTAACAGCATACAATCAGGCCATCGTACCTACGGTCAGGATACATCAAAGAACGATCTGCGCTACGGCGAGGATAACTGGCGCTACATTGAGGCCGACTACAACAAAGTCCCCGCAAAACCAATGCTGGATGCGGAACCATCTTATGAGAGAATTCCTCATGGTTTGCACGATATCACCCAGCCACGCTGGACAGATGCCGATGTTCGCCGTTACGGTTACTGGTCGGTTTTTGCGGGCGCATGTGGTTATACGTACGGTAACAACGACGTAATGCAGATGCATAAACCGAGCGATAAAGGCAGCGCCTATGGCTCAAAAGGCTATTGGTACAATTCTGTTAACGATCCCGGCGCGCAGCAGATGATCTACCTGAAAAAACTGATGCTTTCGCGGCCATATTTTGAGCGCGTACCCGCACAAGAACTTATCGCCAGCGGACAAGGCGAGCGTTATAACCGTTTATTGGCAACCCGTGGTAAACACTATGCCTTTGTTTATACCTATACAGGTCGCAGCATGGATATTAACACCAGTTTGCTGCCGGGTACCAGGGTTAAAGCATCATGGTATAACCCGCGCAACGGTAACATTACTGTGATAGGCACCTTTGCTAAATCAAAAAACACGAAATTTAATCCCCCGGGCGCACCAGTAAATGGTAACGACTGGGTGTTGATAATCGATTCGATATAAGTAGAGATGAAGAGAAAGATAGGACTTGGTTTATTACTCGTAGCGTCCGTTCTTTTTTCGTGCAGGGCAAAAAAGGACGTTTATCTGTTTACCGGCTTCCACGAACCTGCAAACGCAGGGTTACGGCTGCTGTATAGTCATGACGGTTACCACTGGACGGATTTCAACCATATTTTCGTTACACCTGACGTAGGCAGCGACAAAATTATGCGCGACCCATCGATCGGGCAAGGCCCTGATGGTGTGTACCACCTGGTTTGGACTATTGCATGGAAAGCAAGCCGCAGCATCGGGTATGCCGAGTCAAAGGATCTCATCCATTGGTCGCCGGAACGTACGATAGAAGTGATGGCCGATGAACCTACCGCGGTAAATGCCTGGGCGCCTGAATTGTTTTATGACGATGAAGGCAAACAGTTTATTATCATCTGGGCATCATGCGTGCCATACCGTTTTGCTAAAGGCGAGGAGGACGAGAAGAACAACCATCGCTTATACTACACCATTACCAAAGATTTTAAAACATTCACCCCGGCAAAATTATATCTTGATCCGGGTTTCAGCGTGATTGACGCCGAATTGGTAAAGCTTGCAAAAGGCAGTTACGAACTGGTGATGAAAGATAACACAAGGCCATACCGGAATATCCTTGTGGCGCACAGTACTAACCCGCTTGGCCCTTTTACAGATTACTCCAAACGGTTTACGGAGATGTATTCTGAAGGCCCAACCATGACCAAAGTGGGTAATGACTGGCTGATCTATTACGATTCATACCGTCTTAAAAAGTTCGGTTGCATGCGTACCAGCGATTTTAAAACATTCACCAATATCACCGATTCGGTAAGCGTACCACAGGGCCACAAACACGGTACGATATTTAAGGTGACAGAAAAAACGCTGAAGAAGCTGCAGGCCGCAACGGCATCAAACTAAAAAAATATGTTTAAGGAGATAGAATATAATCCAAATAAACAACTATGTCATAATATTAAAAATGTCATTGCGAGGCTTTGCGATGGGTTCCGTGGTGGAAGCCGAAGCAACCTCATCGCAATGCACAACGACGAGGTTGCTTCGCTGCGCAGTCCGCGCTCGTTTCCGCTCGCAATGACAAGGTTTTTTATTACTTCATCAATTATATTGTTCGTATTTCTTATGGTCTGGATCACACCGGCCATAGCGCAGGACACTGTACACTACACCGGCAATACGGTTGTTGATGTGGATTACCACCATGGCCGCCTGAGCCCGGTGATTGGTGTGCACAGCATGCAGATATTCCGCGCAAACCGCGAACACCCCGAAATGGCAGAAGGTTTTGGCTTTACCTATAACCACCAGCCTATGCTGGCTTATTGGAATAACACTTTTTACGTAGAGTATTTAAGCGATAAAGTAGGCGAAAGCGTTCCGCCGGGACAAACTTTAATAATCACTTCAAAAGATGGCAAAGCATGGTCAAAACCGGAAGTGATTTTCCCGCAGTACAAGATTCCTGACGGTACAACAAAGCCCAATCATCCCGGCGTAGCTAAAAACCTGTATGCCGTAATGCATCAGCGCATGGGATTTTACACATCCAAATCAAAACGGTTATTGGTACTGGGCTTTTATGGCATTTGCCTTGGCCCACATGACGATCCGAACGACGGTTATGGCATTGGTCGTGTAGTGCGCGAAGTTTATGCTAACGGAAAATATGGCCCTATCTATTTTATCCACTACAACCCAAGATGGAGCGAGCAGAATACCTCGTACCCGTTCTACACCAAAAGCAAGGATAAAGGCTTCGTACAGGCCTGCAACGAGTTGATGGCAAACCCGCTGATGATGATGCAATGGGTGGAAGAAACTGATAAAAATGATCCGCTTATTCCGTTGCATAAGGATTACAAGGCATTCAATTTTTATCATTTGCCGGATGGCAGGGTAGTGGGTCTTTGGAAATATGCCCTTACCGCCATCAGCAATGACAATGGTAAGACCTGGCCGGCAAATGCCAGCCGCGCTCCGCGCTTTGTAACCAGCAACGCCAAAATATGGGGCCAACGCACATCAGATGGCAGGTACGCAACGGTTTATAATCCGTCGGAGTTCCGGTGGCCGCTGGGTATTTCAGTTAGCCAGGATGGTTTGAATTATACCAACCTTTTATTAGTAAATGGCGAAATATCGCCTATGCGTTATGGCGGTAATTACAAATCATACGGCCCGCAATATACCCGTGGCATTATAGAAGGCAACGGTGTAGTGCCCGATGGCAAGCTGTGGGTTACTTACAGCATGAATAAGGAAGATATTTGGGTATCATCCATTCCGGTACCGGTAACAGACAGTGCAACCGCGCATGCCAACGAGGTTTTTAACGAATTACCGGCCGGTAAAGAACTGGAGAAATGGAATACCTACAGTCCGCTTTGGGCGCCTGTTGGCATTGATAAAGCGCCGGACGGTTCGCGTTCCCTGTCGCTTAAAGACTGGGACCGCTACGAATATGCACGTGCTGAGCGTGTAATACCGGAAAGCAAAAAGCTGCTGGCTGATTTTACCATTATTCCCGGTCAAAACAATACCGGGATGCTCGACATCGAGTTTCAGAATAAATATGGCGATGCCGCTATCCGCCTGACATTCGATTCGACAGGTGTTTTCAGGGCGAAGACCGGCTATCGTATTAAAAGCATAATGAGGTATGAGGCTAATAAGCCTTATCACATCACCGTAAAGCTGAATACTGATACCCGGTTTTACACAGTGAATGTAAATGGCAAGGATGTGCTGACCAGCCTGTTCTTTGCACCTGTGCTTAACGTAAAGCGTGTGGTATTTCGCACCGGCGATGTAAGGCGTTTCCCTAATGCCGATACGCCCACCGATCAGGACTTCGATCTTAAAAATCCCGGCGAACCTGTACCTGCCGCGGCATTCTATATTAAATCATTTAAAACTTCTGCGTACTGATGTTGAGGAGACTACCGGCCATACTTATTGTTTGCTTGTTGTTTGTATTAAATGCAAACGCCACTGTTGTACTGCCTAAATTGTTGGGTAACAATATGGTTTTGCAGCGCGATAAACCCGTAACGATATGGGGCACGGCCGCAGCAGGAGAAACGGTCACCGTAAACTTTGCAGACCAGCAAAAAAAGACCACTGCCGATGCTTCTGGAAATTGGAAAGTAGTGCTCGACCCAATGAAGGCCTCGGCTGAAGGCCGCGAGATGGTGATCAGCGGTACGAACACTATTAAACTTAAAAATATACTGGTAGGCGAGGTTTGGATATGCTCGGGACAATCGAATATGTCGTACGAGATGCGTAAGAACAGCAAAGTGCATAAACCAGACACCAGCACCGCCAATTCGCCGGTTGATGAGTTGGAAAGGGCGCATAACCCGCAGATCAGGTTATTCCTGGTGACGCAGAAAAACATGCGCAAGCCCGATTCAACCCACTCAGGCTGGGATATTGCCGAGGGTACACCCTTGCGCGATTTTTCAGCTGCAGGTTATTTCTTCGCAAAGAACTTAAATCATGATCTGAAAGTGCCCGTAGGCATTATATGTTCAGCCATAAGCGGCAGCCGCATTGAACCATGGGCGCCCCAGGAAGCGTTTGAAGCTATTCCGTACTTAAAAGAGAATAAGCTAACGGATGAGGGCGGACCGGGTAAGCTATATGTGAACATGATAGCCCCATTGGCCCCGTTTGCCATACGTGGCTTTTTATGGTACCAGGGTGAAAGCGCGGCTTACCTGGCCGAAACCATCAGCTATACTTATAAAATGGAGGCGCTGATCAACTGGTGGAGGAAATTATGGAACGATAAGAAACTGCCATTCTACTATGTGCAGATCGCGCCGTTCTATTATTCGCATGTAAAAGATCCGAAGATACAATACACCGAATTTACCGAGCCTGAGCTGCGCGAGGCGCAAACCATGGCGCTGCAAATACCGCATACGGGCATGATCGTAACAACCGATCTGAACGATGATGTTAAAAATCTGCACCCGCCGTTCAAGTGGGAAGTTGGCCGCCGGCTGGAATTGCAGGCTTTGGCTAATACCTACGGAAAAAAAGTGGTTTTTTCAGGGCCGATGTATGGTCACATGCATGTATCAGGCAACAAGATCATACTGAAATTTAAATATGCAGGCAGCGGATTGGTTAGTCACGATGGCAAGCCGCTTAACAATTTCCAGATAGCGGGCAGCAATGGTATATTTGTTAATGCCAATGCCGTTATAAAAGGCAATAAAGTGATCGTTTCTTCGCCTGAAGTGCCAGCGCCTGTCGCTGCTCGTTTTGGCTGGAACGAAGCCGCACAGCCTAATTTTTATAATAAGAACGGCTTGCCTGCAGTACCGTTTAGAACCAATAATCCTTTAAAATTTACGCCAACAGCTCAGTAATGAAAAATTCCTGCCTGAAATTATCACTTAGTATACTCGTTATGTTTGCTGCGTTACAAACACGCGCGCAGAAAACGGAAGTAAAATACCTTTCCGGTACGGGCAGCGACCATACCGTAAACTGGCAGTTTTATTGTACAGCCGGAATGAACTCTGGTAAAT
>JBQCIS010000076.1:0-5794 GCA_051953515.1 Mucilaginibacter sp. | reverse complement strand
AACTACCAGCACCGAACAACTAAACCCTGAAATAAAGGATGAGCTCCATATCTCGAACTACGAGGGTGATCCGCTGTCGACTATGACGGCTGAGGCGGCAAATACACTGAAAGGCTACTCCAACATAAAGAACCTGCAACCGGTAATTGCACCAAAAGGGCTTACCCAGGTTGATGATCCGGTTTTCCCGAATGCCTTTTATCAACCCATAAAGTTAAACGGCAAAATACCTGATTATCATTGGAACCGCGATAACTTTGGCCCTATCATCGTACCCAAAAAAGGCTGGACCGTAAAGCTTGACAGTATGTCGTTCCCGCTATATGAACGCTGCATTGCCCAGTATGAACACAACAAACTGGAGGTAAACGGTAACGACATTTTTATTAACGGCGTAAAAACCAACAGCTATACCTTTAAGATGAACTATTACTGGATGATGGGTGATAACCGTCATGACTCTGAAGACTCGCGCTATTGGGGTTTTGTGCCCGAAGACCACATTGTGGGTAAAGCGCTGTTCATTTGGATGAGCTGGGATACCAATGCTTCCTTCTTCGGCAAAATACGCTGGAGCAGGTTGTTCAACATCATTCACTAATATTTACAGATGCGGGGATGAGCTGGAAACTTTGGCCGAAACGCAAGCCCCGCAAGCAACGTCGTCCGGTAATCGAGTGGCTGCGTGCCATTGTATTTGCCGGCTTAGTTGCCCTTATTGTCCGCGTATTTTTCTTCCAGGCTTACGTTATTCCGAGCGGGTCGATGGAAGGCACGTTGCTGGTTGGCGATTACCTGGTGGTGAGCAAAATCAGCTACGGTGCACGTTTACCCCTTACGCCCCTTTCCCTGCCTTTTACACAGGCTACGCTACCGCTTACCAGCATAAAAAGCTATTGGGATGCGGTACAACTACCCTATTTACGCCTCCCGGGATTAGGCAAGGTAGCACGCGGCGATGTGGTAGTGTTTAACTACCCGATGGAAATTGATCCGCCCCTGCACCGCCCTGTCGACGAGCAGGTGAACTATATTAAACGTGCCGTTGCCATTCCCGGCGATACCATGCTCATCAGGGAAGCGCAGATCTTCATCAACCACAAAAAAGAAACTGATCCGCCCAACAGCGAACCCTCATACCTGGTGCAAACGGATGAGTTTGGGATCAGTCCGGCGGTACTTGAAAGGCTGAATATATCTCTGATGCAGGTATATACCCTCCATTACTACCAACTGATTATGACCCGAGCGGCTGCCGCTAAATTGAAGAAGTATCCGCACATTAAATTAGTGCGCGAATACTTCCAGTTACCCGGCGTTTATCAGCCCGACGTTTTTCCGTTCGACTCGCGCCTGAAATGGAACGCGGATAACCTCGGTCCCATTATCATTCCCAAAAAAGGTGAAACTATACGGCTCGATGACCTCAACTTGCCGATTTACCGCCGTGCTATTGCTATATACGAAAACAATAAGGTAAAACAACTTGGAAACGACATTTA
Organism: Mucilaginibacter sp.; assembly: GCA_051953515.1. Classification (GTDB taxonomy): domain Bacteria; phylum Bacteroidota; class Bacteroidia; order Sphingobacteriales; family Sphingobacteriaceae; genus Mucilaginibacter. The sequence goes on along the minus strand of JBQCIS010000076.1, from coordinate 4,292 downwards.
CATCAACGGCAAAAAAACCAACCGTTACACCTTTAAAATGGATTATTACTGGATGATGGGCGATAACCGTCACAACTCTGAAGATTCGCGCTATTGGGGCTTTGTCCCCGAAGATCACATCATCGGTAAAGCCCTTTTCACCTGGCTAAGTACTGATAGCAGCAAAACCTTTACCCGAAAATTCCGGTGGGATAGGGTGTTTAAGAAGATAAGGTGATGAGCTTTATATAAAAGCTGTCATTCTGCATGAACTGGGTGTGTTTGGCGCTTCTAATAAACTTTGTCATCCTGAATGCATGAAGGACCTTTGAACATCACTAAATCGCTTCGTTAGCATAAGTTAAAGGTTCTTCGCTGTCGCTCAGAATGACATGGGGAGGGTACGTTTTAGTGTTCCCTAAAACTTTGTCATCCTGAACACAATAAGGACCCTTGAACCATGCTTAGTCCGCTTTATTAGCATAGTTTTATTGTTTATTAGTGCACCTTTTCAGCAGGCCAAATTATTATAGTTTTATTCAGAAACTCCCAATTAGGATTTTCAGCCTCTATCAACGCAATTTTTTTGGCTCGCGTCCAACCCCTTTATTTCCTTTTCCCGCTCAATAGCGTGCTGTCATACCAAATGAGGTAATGGCATTTATACTTGGTGGTAAAACTCATTTTTTGATCAATGCCAAAATAGTGCTCATACATTCTTCGCTCCAAATCACTCGTAACAGCGGTATATAAACCGTACGATTGTAATTGGTAAGGATGTAAGTATAGAAATTATAATCAGGCATACCTATTCTGTTACATCCCCAGCACTACTCCCGGATCAACCACAATCGCCATGTACTTTTCCCTCTCCGACAGCTTACATGCACCGGGAAAATCGCCCTGATAGCCTTGCATATCCAGCATGAGCTGAAAGTGCAGGTGCGGGGGCCAATTGCCATTCTCATGTATGTCGCCAAGGTTGGCAATGAGTTGTCCGTCCGTTACAGGTTGCCCTATGCTTAGTCCGCTTAAATTGCTGCGACTTAGGTGACCGTACAGGCTGTACAGCATCAGCCCATCCAGGTCATGCTGAAGAATGATGGTGGGCCCATAATCGCCGAAGTGGTTATTATCCTGAAAGCTATGCACTTTTCCGCTTAGCGGTGCATAAACGGGTGTACCGGCATTGCCCCAAATGTCTAAGCCTAAATGCAGGTTGCGTCGCTCCTGTCCGTCCGTCGCAAACTGCTCACGGTTATCGTAAATTGTCCGCAGTTCCATGTAACCGCCTATGCCATAGCGGCAGTTGTTATCGGTAAGCTTTTGTGTTACCCATTCACTGAATTGGTTCACATCGCTTAATATAGCGGCGGTTAGCCCGCGGTTGTTGGCAGTGAGATCAAGCGGATAGAGTTTATCTGTTGCCGGATTAAAGTCAACAACCTTACTAATGTTTTGCGGATGTTGCTGCAACCATGCCGATAAACGTTCGGTAGCGTTCATGAATTATTCGGCGTCGTTCCGGTGCTCTTCGCGACTGATCTTGTCGAATATTTTATCCATACGGTCTACATATTCGTTGGTATCATCCACAAAAAACTCCAGCTGGGGTACAATGCGTACCTGGTCTTTAATGCGTGCGCCCAGTTTATAGCGTATCTCCGAAGCGTGCGATTTAATGGTTTGCAACGCCAGCTGTGAGTTAGAGTTGTTAAAAAAGCTTAAAAAAATACGGGCTATGGCAAGATCGGGTGTAACGCGCACTTTGGTGATGGTTACCAGCGTATTAGGCAAATAAGCACTGCCTTCGCGCTGAAATATAGCTGCCAGGTCTTGTTGTATCACTCCCGCAAATTTCTGCTGACGTTTTGATTCCATGTTGTATAAGATGAGGTGAAAGCTAAAAGCTGAAAGTCTAAAGCTATGTTTTTTTGCTGAAAGCTAAAAGCAAAAAGACTTAAGCTTTTCCGCCCTTAGCTGTTTGTTTATATAATCGATTATTGTACAAAAAGTTTTAGTAAAGTGTTTTTAAAGTTCCCATCTTGCTCACCTGTTTCGCTTATACCTTTCACCTCCATTACAGATCCTGCTTTATATCGTCCAGGTTTTTAACACTTAACCGTGCGCTGATGCCCGAGGCGATTACCGCTATTAAGCCCACCGTAAGGAAAACCAGTATAAAGTCGGTTGCGCGCAGCTCAATAGGGTAGGCATTGATGATTTCCATACTGCCGCCCATTTTTATCCAGCCGTAATGCTGCTGCAACAGGCAAAATATTAAACCCAGCACCATGCCCGCTATGCAACCAATGGCCGAGATCATCATCCCCTCAAAAAAGAATATTCCTTGTATCAGCTTTTTGCCGGCACCGAGGCTGCTAAGTATCGCAATGTCTTTTCGTTTGTCAATCACCAGCATGGTTAGCGACCCAATGATGTTAAATATGGCGATGATGAGTACAAACACCAGTATCATGTAAATAAACCAACGCTCGTAATTGAGCGTTTTGTACAGCTCGGTATTTTGCTGTATGCGATTGAATACGTTAAAGTTTTTACCGATGCGCTGCTGTATGGCGCGCTGCTCTGCGGCTATATCCGTGCCAGGTTTGTAGTTGATCTCAACCGATGATACGTTTACCGGCTGCGCCAGCACCTCGCGTGCGAAGCTGATGGGCACTACCGCTATGTTATCAAAATCCTGCTGTATGGTAAACACGCCTGATGGGTATATCGCCCGCACAATAAACTCATCCATGGGGTTGGGGCTATCCATTGCGGTGCGGTTAGGCGCATATATCTCCAGCGGCGTTTGCTGATCCTGCAAGTTTACCGATAATGTACCGGCTACAATACCGCCTATCACGGCATAATTCTGCCCATGATCCTGCAGGGTGAACGATCCGTCCTGTATGGTACTGTCGAGCTTTTTATTGTTCAGGAACTCGTTGCTTACGCCTTTCAGTGTGCCGATGAATTGTTTTGCGCCGTAGCGGATCAGTGCCTGATCCTGCAATACCTCGGTGTATGAAAATACCTGCGGATTATGGTGCAACTGCACGAAATAAGCCGTGTTGGGGTTAAACGTTTTGCCCAATTTGGCTTCAATCTTAAGTTCGGGGGTAAAATTGCTGTACAGCCCCAGTATTACATGCTCGAAGCCATTAAAAACCGACAAAATAATAACCAGCGCGGCGCTGCCAATAAACACCCCGAGCGTGGAAATGCCCGAGATAATGTTGATGGCATTCATCTTCTTGCGCGAAAACAAATACCGCCTGGCAATATAAACTGAAGTATTCACCGCGCAATAATTATTACAGGTTTAAAAAGGGGTTTGTCTCCATCTCGTACCCAATGGTGGTTTTAGGACCGTGACCGGGATACACCTCGCAGTCGTCAGGCAATACCATTAGCTGGTTGCGTATCGATCGTATAAGCTGTTTATAGTCGCCCCCCGGCAAGTCAGTACGCCCAATACTACCCCTAAATAGCACATCACCGCCTATCACGTAATTCTCCTTACGGTTATAAAAACAAACATGCCCCGGCGCATGGCCCGGCACAAACAAAATTTCAAACTCGGTATCGTCGCCCACTTGTATAATACCCGTTTCCGGCAGGTAATCGCTGCGCTCATGCAGCGGCTCATAATTTAATCCTGCCGCCTGCGCATACGGAATGGCATACTCCAGCACCTCCTGCTCGTTGGCATGGAAATACGGCTTGAGTCCGTACATATCAAAAATAAATTTGTTGCCCAACACATGGTCAATATGGCAATGCGTATTGAGCAGAATAGTGGGGCGCAAGCCATTTTCCTTTATAAAATTAGCAACGGCATTTTGCTCGTTGGCAGTATGCATACCCGGATCGATGATAGCGCAATCGCCCGTTTCATCAACAATAATATAAGTATTCTCCTGAAAGGGGTGATTTTCAAATGCCTGGATCATAGATTATGACGCACGCTAACAATAATATGTTGGCATGACAGACAAATATATGAAAGTGAGGGTATAAAATGGCGGTTTTTAGTAGCAGTGGTGATAAAGGGAAGTAAAAAACCTGTCACTCTGAGCGATAGCGAAGAACTTCATTAAATATTCGATGTCCACATTCCCCCCAAAACAAGAAAACCCCATGAGCATTTGCTCACAGGGTTTATTGTAAAAGTTGGCACCGACCTACTCTCCCACGTATTACCGCAGTACCATCGGCTCTGGCGGGCTTAACTTCTCTGTTCGGAATGGGAAGAGGTGGACACCGCCGATATAGGCACCTGAATGTTTTTCAGTTTGAGTCGGGAA
>JBQCIS010000075.1:0-2500 GCA_051953515.1 Mucilaginibacter sp. | reverse complement strand
AAATTGCCAAAACAACACCCCAAAAACCTGCGGCATGCTGAATGAAATAAACAACTGCCCCAATAAAGGCCGTCCCATAAATGAAGCCGGCTGTATTGCCCGCCTTTTGAATCTTTTCTCTCATAACGTTATAAATAAGTTACATTATTTGTTATTCTTGGATGCGGTTTGGGCTGCTGAGCACCATAACCAAGCACAAGTGCCAACTCAATATGTTCCCCGACAGGAATTTGCAAATCCGGGTAATGTGCTGTTTTTTCGACAAACCGGGCCAACCCTATCGGGCAACTGTCTAAACCCAGCGACTTGGCGGCAAGCATCATATTTTGGGCACACATGCCCGTGTTTAACCCTGTCCATTCATTATCATCTGGTGCGGTGATAAAAACAACCACGGGTGCGTGATAAAATATATGATCATCCTGCGTTAACAACTCTTTTAATCCCGAAAAGTGAAAAATGCTGAGTGCAGCAGCTTTAAGTTCACCAAGCGTGCGGTCTTTCAACCTAAAAGCAAGGTGAGCAATGTCGCCAGCAAGCCTGTGTATCTTCTCCGAATCAGTTAGCACGTAAAATCTCCACGACTGTTCATTCATAGCCGATGGCGCCCATCTTCCTGCCTCAATGACCTGGTCGATCACGGACTTTTCCACTGCAAGTTCCTTATAACGGCGTACAGCTCTGCGGGTAGTAATGGTTTCAATTACCTGATTCATGGCCTTTTGTTTTTGATTGTTTACCTGGTGCAGCACCTGTTTATTCAATATAGCGGCGCTACCACCGGAATATGTGTTTTCATGACTTTTTAACAAATTTCATCAATGTCAGATTTGCTTTGCATGACGGTAGTCATGGCTGATAGTGATGCTGGTCAGCGTTGAAAACCTCGGTTTATGGCAATAGTTACCAAATAGTTAAAGGTTATGTCGTCCGGTTAAGCTGCGAATGCCATGACAATAATCAGTGTCCGAGGTGTCGCATGTCATTTTCTTGAAGCGATGTTTAGTACACTTTTGTATAGATAAAGGATTACCGGATGGCAACTCAAGATACAATTATCAAAGAAGAAGTACAGGAGCATTTCCCTTTTCTGTTATGGGCGGGGGGCCTCGCCGCGGTACTGGTAATCGGTCTGACTGTTGTAGCCTTTTATTTTGGCAAAGTGCAGCGTGATGCGCAACAAACACAATCGCTTTCATCATCCATTATTCATCTTACTGATAGTATCTCACTTCAACTGCAGCCCCTGCAAAATAAGCAAAAGCTACCCGCTTTGCCCTTTGAACGCCTGCGTTTACTGGTTGCCAGTGATGACCGCATGACAAAATTAGCCGAAAGTATCTTTAGGCAGGCGATGGCTGGTGATGCAAAAGACGATCTATTGTATAAACTTGAAAACCTTCATAGTGCCGCCATTCAGATGGCTGCTACTGATGATGTAAAAGTTCAGGCAGAGCGTAATCGACTGGAAGCAACCATGATAGTGCTGGCCGCCTTAACACTTATTGTTATTTCGTTCTTTACGGGCATATCGCTGGGCGAACTCAAACATCGCTATAAAGCTTATCGTAAGGAAAAAGAGCTCAATACCATGAAAAGCCATTTTATATCAGTGGCCTCACATGAGTTTCGTACACCACTGAGTTCTATACAGTTGTGTGTTTCGCTTATCGATAAATACACAGAGAGGGGTGATAGCGAAAATGTATTAAAGCAAGGTAAAAAGATTAGGGCAACTATAGCCAACTTGACAGCGATTCTTGAGGACTTTCTTTCGCTGGAAAAACTGGAAACAGGTAAAATCACGGCTTCGTATCAATGTTTCGATCTACCTGCGCTTTGCAGCGACATTATAGATGAGATAAAGGTGATTGCTCATCCTGATCAACTAATACAATACGAATGGCTTGGAACTAAAGAAACCGTAAACCTGGATAAGAATTTATTACGCAACAGTATACTAAATTTACTTTCAAACGCAGTAAAATATGCTGGCGAACCAGCCAAAATACTACTGCATACTAATATTGCCGAACATTCGATCAGCATCAGGGTAACCGATAATGGCAAAGGGATACCGCCAGATAAACAAAAAGACTTGTTTACACCTTTCTTTCGCGTGGACGCCAACACATCAATACCAGGTACCGGGCTTGGGCTTAATATTGTTAAAAAGTATGCAGAGCTAATGAACGGGCGTGTCAACTTTTTCAGCGTTCCACATAAGGAAACTACGTTCGAATTAAATTTTCCTGTACGCGCTTGATATAACCAACTCTGCTTCCATTTTTAATCTGTCCAAAACATGAGTTGGGCCATCATTAACCCCTGCTATCTTCTCTTCATACGACTTAGCGTTTCTGGCGACATATTGAGATAGGAAGCTACCACTTTATTCGGCAAGCGCTTTACCACCAGCGGACTTTTATCCAGCAACTCTTTGTATCGTTTTTCAGCGTCCTTGGTGGTTTCCCACCGGAAAATTGCGATGTTGTTGATA
>JBQCIS010000074.1:0-6853 GCA_051953515.1 Mucilaginibacter sp. | reverse complement strand
AGAATCACCCACTTCGAAATAAACCTTATTAGGCCCTTCAAAAATGTCATGATAAGCCTTGGCTATTTTATTGTCGATGTCTTTCTTTTTATATCCCGCCTGTTGAAAAAGATCAGGATAAACGCCGGAGATAAAAGCCCCTTTTCCTAATTGCTTCTTTAAAGTCTGCCCTTGGCAATTTGCCAAAACAGGCAACAAGGCACCCATATACCAGAACATTATTTTTTTTACATTCATGTTTTAATTAATAAGCATTTTTAGCAATAATTATCCAGTCACTTACGGTCAAAAATATTTTGAAAATAGAAGATGATGCGTCACAAATGTTTATTAAATCAACACAGCGGTTAAATAAGTCATTTTTTTTGCACGCATGTATTAAGAGTGCATGAATTTTAAAAGCCTAAACCGGTGCACTATCAATGTTGTTTATTTAAGCAATCGATTGTTTTTTTAAATTTAATATATATTTTTACTTTTAGTGACGTTTCGCTAAGCGTTTAGCGTTTTAATTGCTTCGATTAAGCAATCGATTGATTTTAATTTGCATTCAATTGTCCTCTGCAATTTTACCAAACGATTAGTCGGACGTCGCACCTTTATAAACCACTTGTTTTCTAAACTGAAATTATTATGCTCTTCCTTCGGATAGAAAAGGGCATATCTGTACAATAAAAAAATGAGTAATGGCACCTTGTATCTTAAAAGTTAAGCAAACTATCGTTCCACAACTGCTTTTTATTTTATGTTCTGCGTTATTAAGTATACCGTTCCAAAGCCGGGGGCAGGCTATTCGGTTTACTGTACTGACTTCTCACGACGGCCTGCTATCCAATACTGTTAACGCCATCATAAAAGACAAGAGCGGATTTTTATGGTTTGCAACCGCCAATGGCATTGACAGATTTGATGGCACGGCGCATAAGGTATATCGCTTTGATCCGGCAGATAAATCAGGACACGGTTCTAAGGAAGTTACATGCATGTATGAGGATGGGACAGGACGGCTTTGGGTGGGTACATGGGGCGGCGGACTATTTTTTTTCGACCGCTCCAGTGATAATTTTAAAAATTGTACGGAACGTTCAACAGCCCGTTACCTCGCAAACAGCTACATTAAATCTATATACGGTGATAAATATGGTCGCCTTTGGGTCGGAGCGCTGGGCGGCTTGTGTGTACTCGACCCTAAAACACAAAAAGAAACATTTTACAAGACCGGCGGAGATAAACCCGGACAGCTTCAGGGATCCATCGTATCATGTATTTTCCGCGACAGCCAAAACCGTATGTGGGTTGGTAGCGATAAAGGCTTGTATCTTTTTGATGAAGGCCGGAACAGCTTTATCGCATTCAGACATCAAAACAATGTCCCCTCAAGTATCCCGGATGACCAGATAAATGCCATAACCGAATATAAGCATAGTTTATGGATAGGAACTAACAGCGGGTTAAGCAGTTTATCGCCCGATCTAAAAACCTTCCGGAATTTCAGGTACAACCCCGAAGATGATAACACGCTTAGCGGTAACCTTATTTATAGTGTAGCTATTTGCAGTGATAATATCTGGGTAGGCGCCGAAGGCGGTTTGAACATTGTAGATCCGGCTTCCGGAAAGGTGAAACGTTATAATCATGACGACAGAGATAAATACAGTGTAAGCAGTAAATCTATTCGCTGTATTTATAATACCCCCGAGGGCATATGCTGGCTTGGCACTTATCAGGGCGGGGTGGATAAGTATGATAGAAATCTTACCTTGTTTAATTCAAAGCAAAATAATGCTTATGACCCGGCCGGGCTAAGCGCTCCTTTTGTTTCATCGTTTGCTGAGAATAAAGATGGTGATATATTCGTAGGCACCGACGGCGGAGGGCTAAATCTTTTTCACATTAAAACCGGCTTGTTTACGCATATTACGATTAAGGCCAGTAAAAAAATCAACTCTGCCGGTCTTCCGATATTAGCAATGGTGCTTGACCGTAGTCAACAACTCTGGATCGGCACATTTCAGGATGGTTTATTCATTTACAATACAAAAACAGGCCAATATCAACAATTAAATGCCGGAAAGGACGACGCGCATATAAATAACAATGAAATTTTTTGTTTAAAACAAGACACGCATGGAAGGATATGGATCGGGACCAATGGGGGCGGAGTTAATGTATTTGACCCAACTACAAAATCTTTTTTAAAATATGTGCCGGGTTATGCTGCTGCGCCGGAAAGACGATTGCCTTTGAACGGCTTTATCAGAGCAATAGAAGAAGACCATGAAGGAAATATATGGATTGGCACTTATGGAAGTGGAATAGCAGTTTTAAATCCTACAAGCCAAAAGTTTCGGGTATACAATAATAACAATACCGGAATGGCAATTGATCACACGTTTTCCCTTTTAGAAGATCATAATGGCAATATGTGGATTGGCACTGCCGGCGAAGGCTTCTATTGCTTTAATCCCACACAAAACAAATTTGTTAATTACTCGGTGCCGGAAGAACTGCCAGATGGAGTTGTACACAAACTACTGGAGGATCAGAGTGGTAATATATGGTTAAGTACCGATAAAGGAATATGCAAATTTAATCCGGCGCTAAAAAGATTCACTCGTTATTCCACTTACAATGGCCTGCAAAATGGCGCCTTTATAGATGGATCCGGACTGCGATCAACTAAAGGGCTGCTTTTCTTTGGTGGATCTGAAGGCTTTAATTATATCGATCCGCGTGAAGAAGTAAAACGTAACAATAACGTTCCTCCGGTATTCCTCACCTCCCTTAAAGTAGATAATACCAACGTGCTGCCTGGAAAGCATTCTGCGCTTAAACAAGATATTTCGGTAGCAAAACGGATAGATTTGGATTATAAACAAAATTTTTCAATCAGTTATTCTGCAATTAATTTCACCCTTCCGCAGCAGAACAAATACGCTTATATTCTTAAACCATTTAATAAGAACTGGAATTATGTCGGCTCAACCAATACGGCGTACTATACCAATCTGGACCCGGGGGAATATGTATTTGTAGTGCGGGCTTGTAACAATGATGGTGTATGGAACAATGCAGGCACGCAGATATTGGTTGTGATTCATCCGCCGCTTTGGATGACCTGGTACGCTTATCTGCTTTATGCCCTAATGTTTGTAGGCGCGTTGTTGCTGATCCGGCACAGAGGCATTAAAAAATTAAAGGGTAAGCTTGAAGTGGAGCAGGAAAGAAGGGAAGCGGAACAACTGCATGAACTGGATTTGCTAAAGATTAAGTTTCTAACTAACATAAGCCATGAATTTCGCACACCGATTTCGCTTATCATGGCGCCTGCGGATAAGCTGTTGGCAGAGCATAAGGACGAGCAAACTGCGAGCCAATTGGCAGTAATAAAGCGAAACGCACGCCGACTCCTGAATTTGGTGAACCAACTTTTAGATTTCCGAAAGCTGGAAGAAGAAGAATTAAAGCTCAATTTAAGCGAAGGTGAAATATTTTCTTTTGTCAGCGACGTAATAGATTCTTTCCACGACTTGTCAGTATCGCGGGGCATTACCCTTAATTTCAATGCACCGGCCGAAAAGTTGTTCGTTCGCTTTGACCATGACAAAATTGAGCGGATATTATTTAACATTCTCTCCAATGCCTTCAAATTTACATTAGCAGGAGGAACCGTTTCTGTTGACATCAGCCAGTTCCCTGAATCGCCCGCCTGTAAAACAACGCTTGAATTCAAAATAAGTGACACCGGTATTGGTATTGACCCTGACAAAAAAGAATTAATATTTACAAGATTCTATCAAGCAGCTGATGCCAATACAGGAAAGGTAAATCCCGGAAGTGGCATCGGCCTTTCGATCACAAAGGAGTTTGTTGAGATGCATGGAGGAACTATAACTGTTGAAAGCCAGCCAGGAAAAGGTTCTGTTTTCAGCGTTCTGATCCCTCTGGAGATTTTTGCTGATAGTTCACTTGTAAATCAGCCGTCTAACAAAGCAACTGTCGACAAAGAGTATCCCCTTCAAAAAATCAATAATAGCCAGCCCGTTGATATGCCTGTACTTCTTATTGTAGAAGACAATGATGAATTCCGCTATTATATTAAAGATAATTTGAAGGCACGATATAAGATTGTGGAAGCTTCGAATGGTGCAGAAGGCTGGGACAAAGCGCTTTCATGCCATCCTGATTTGATTATAAGTGATATAACTATGCCCTATATGGATGGCATAACGCTAAGCAAAAAAATTAGAGCTGATAAACGTACAAGTCATATTCCGTTTATAATACTTACTGCTTGCACGCAAGAAGAGGAACAGTTAAAAGGGCTTGAGTCGGGGGCAAATGATTATCAGACTAAACCCTTTAATTTTGAGATTTTGAATGTTAAGATCAAAAATTTATTACAACTTAATACCACCCTTAAGAACACTTATACAAAGCAATTAAAAGTTGTTCACCCGGATATGAACGTTGAGTCTGCCAGGGAGAAACTATTAAGTAAAGTAGTTGATTACATAAATAATAATTTAAATAATCCAAAGTTTTCTGTTGCAGATCTTAGCAACCATTTGGCAATGAGTCGGGGGGCGCTTTACACAAAAATATTTGAACTTACCGGGCTCCCCCCTGTCGAATTCATCAGATCGTATAAGCTCGACCGCGGTGCCATATTGCTTGTAAAGACTGATCTATCCGTTTCACAAATAGCTTACGAAGCAGGTTTCGCCACACCTCATTACTTTTCAAGGTCATTCAAAGATAAGTTCAATATGTTGCCGTCAGAATATAGAAAGATGGCAAAAAACAATGTGGCAGATCAGGAAAGAACCATGCATGAATTATATCAATAATTAACTTGCGTTGCAGGTAATTGATATAAAAAACACTCATTATGTTAAATGCGAAGTATAGGAATCAATTCCTGTACTTCGCATTTTTTGATCTGTTACAATAGGAAGAAGCCTTTAAATCCATTCATCCAAACTAAAATTTAGCAAGCCGGATTTTCCCCGACCGGTCTTTTATTGATACCTGTGCCACCTTATCGTTAATCAAAATAAACCTTGAGGATTGGGAAAGGAACGAACTTCCATAGTAAAATTCCTGCTTGGTATGGCGTCCATCTTTATAAGTAATAATAGCGCTTTGATCTGTATCACTTATTTTTAGCATAGAAACGTTACTATTTAGTTGAAAAATCTTTACCGGCCCAGCATGCTCGCTCGTCGCTAATAAATAGCTATTAGCAGCACCCTTCAATTTTACAAGCGCCTTGCCGTCTCCGGGTAAATAAATTCCACTTTTTGCAATTGATAAAGCGCTAAAACCGCCCTTGCCGTCGCCCTTTAGCAATAAGCCATTTAAGGCATCATATCTTCCTATTGAGACATCGGTTGAAAAATCATTCCCGTTTATCAATAAATCCAGGTTACCGTCTCCGTCAAAGTCATCGGTTACCATACCATTTAATGCCGAGAACTGCGCCTCGACAGGTAAAGGAACCATCACGAATCTCCCGTTGCCATCGTTCCTTAAATAGCATGACTGCAATTCCGTTGCTTTCAGTCGTAGCGCGCTCTTCATTTGATCTGCAGTTAGCAGATCTTGCATGGTTGCATCTGCGTACGAATGATAGTTAGTAAATTTTTTACGCAAACTTATCATCTGCTTAAAAGCGTCGTCTCTTACATTTGCCGGATATTCGCGTTTTATACCGTCTTTACCGGGTAGAAACAATGACGGAAATGCGTCGAATCTATCCCTTTCATCAAAATCTTTTGCGGTTATATACACCGGGAATTCGTCATTCGCCTGGTAAAGGGAATTTAATCCTAAATTGCCGACTATATAGTCCGTTCTGCCGGTATGCCTGAAATCACCACCAATTATCGAATTCCACCATCCGGGTTTATTGCCGATACCCGTTTTGGCAGTAACGTTTACAAACCTGCCTCCTATGTTTTTCAAAAAGGTTATTGGCATCCACTCTCCTGCTAATATAAGGTCTGTTTTACCGTCGTTGTCAAAATCTGTAAAGATGGCGTCACATACCAATCCAATCTTTTTTAAATCGGGGGCAACTTCATTGGTTACATCTGTGAATTTTATCCTCCCGTCTTTCGTATCATTTCTTAAAATATAGCTATCTACCGGTGCGGGGTATCTCCAAGGTTCAACCCTGCCCGAAATAAAGAGATCTAACTTGCCATCATTATTATAATCAAATGCCCTCACACATAATTTACTTTTAAAACACTGAGGTAACGCATCCTTTGCAAGTGTAAAATGGCCCTTGCCGTCATTAATATACAAGCGGTCCTGGTATGCCGGATCATATGCAGGCGTTTTATAACCGCCGCTGGTAATCAATACATCAGGAAATTTATCGCCGTTTGCATCGAAAATTAAAATTCCGCCGTCGAGATAAGGATGATCATATTTTTCTTCTTCCAGAAGCCTCCTCTGTTTAAATGTACCATCTCTTTGCTGTAAAAACACCTGCGCAGGCTGAATTGAATTTCCGCCAACAACTATATCGTCTAAGCCATCGTTGTTAAGGTCGCCAACAGACAGCGCAGGGTTGTATTCTGAAAGCTTATGCGGCAGAAGTTTTTGAATATTAAAGTCTTGATAATCTGTATCGCGATGAATGTATTTAAGGGCAGCCTTGCCGGTGATATTGGTGAATAATGGATTTTTTATCCGCGCAGTATTTGGCCATTCGTATGCTTGGTTAGCATTGTTAATATTTGCAGACAAGGTTTGATCGGCATTTACATTTAAAAAAGTTTGCCGGTGCTTGTTAGGCCATCTAACAACTATTGAGTCGATAACCTTGCATTTACCTAATCCA
>JBQCIS010000073.1:0-21439 GCA_051953515.1 Mucilaginibacter sp. | reverse complement strand
ATCTATCATGTGTGCCAGCACTTCTTTTATGGTCCATTTTCCTGGCTCGTAAGCATAATTTGCCTGTTCTTCGGTCATGCGCGAAAAGAAGCTGTAAGTGCTGTCGCGCAGGTATTCCAGTATGTCAAGTATCGGGCCGCTGGGCACTTTGGCTATATAGCCAGCCGACCATTGTGCGTATTCACCGGGTTGTGGTTTGCTTATCATTGTCTGATTTTTTAAGTACTATCCTGAATGTTGTGCCTTTTCCTACTTCCGACTCACGCACAAATATAAGACCATCGTGGTAATTTTTTATGATACGCCGGGTAAGCGATAAGCCTAAGCCCCAGCCACGCTTACGGGTAGTATAACCCGGCTGAAACACAGTTTCGAACTTGGAACGTGGTATGCCCTTGCCGGTATCGGTTATATCAATGTAAATATGGTTTTTATGCTTTAGCAACTGGCCGGTTTTAGGTTTACTCTGGCTGATCTCTATTTTTATCTTGCCTTTGCCTTCAATAGCGTTTACCGCGTTTTTAAGCAGGTTTTCCAGTACCCAATCAAACAATGGAACATTAAGGTCGGCATGCAGATAGGGGTTTCCGGTAATCTCGAAGTTAATGTTGCTGCTTACCCTTACACTAAAGTAGTCTACAAAATCTTTGATCACGTAATAAACAGAGTGGTCTTCCAGCTTTGGCTTGGAGCCGATTTTGGAGAAACGGTCGGCAATGATCTCCAGGCGTTTTACATCGTTCTCCATTTCAGCCATCAGTGGGTCTTTCTCAGCGCGGAATTTTTCCTTCATCAGTTCTATCCATGCCATCAATGACGATATCGGCGTGCCCAGCTGATGTGCTGTTTCCTTCGCCAAACCTACCCAAACCTGGTTCTGTTCCGATTTTCGCGAGGTGTTAAATGCAGTATAAGCCAGTACTAAAAATATGGCGATAACCGAAAGCTGTATATACGGAAATATACGCAGCTTGCTTAACAGCGCCGAATCTTTATAATACACCAGCCAGCGTGTATTGAGCACGGATATATTAAGTATAATAGGCGGATGCTGCTTTTTCATGTACGCCAGCTCCTTTTTAAAATACGCAGGGTCATATTGCGGCGCACCCTTTATCTTTTCGTTGCCTGGTACCTTTATATTGGTTTTGGTGGTGTCGAGCCCGCGTGTGTACAGTATGCTGTCTTTATCGTTAACTACAATTGCGGGTACCAGTGAACTGTCGCGTACAGCAAAAACATATTGCAGAAAGTCGTTATCATCAGCGGCGGTCACCTGCTTCATACTTAAGGCCCATATCTGGGCGCGCGTACGCTCGGCTTTGGCAATGTTCTTTACCAGGTAATTGGTATAAAGCAACGATCCGCTGGCAATGATTACCGCGAATGATACCAGTATATATTTCCAGGTTCTTTTCTGTTGATATGGATTCATTTTGTTAGTCCGGAAGTCCGCAAGTCGGAAAGTCCGAAAGACGGGAAGCCGGAGATTGGCTAAAATAAGAGAATTATATTGATTTTGGTTTAACGGTTCGGCAAACCTGAAAGTATACGGCACACAAATATGATTTTATGGGATCCGAATATTCATCCAATTCTAAAAATTTGGGTTCAGCCTGTCCAAAGCATATAAAAACCTAACATCTAATCTCCAATCTCTAATCTCTAACCGCTATCTTTGCCGCAATGTCAGACAAAAAAGTTAGAGTACGTTTTGCGCCGAGTCCTACCGGTGGTTTACACCTGGGGGGTGTACGCACGGTGCTGTTCAATTACCTGTTCGCCAAACAGCAGGGCGGCGATTTTATTTTGCGTATTGAAGATACCGACCAGACCCGCTACGTTGAGGGGGCTGAAGAATATATTATCGATTGCCTGAAATGGTGCGGCCTGATACCCGACGAAAGTCCGGTTGTTGGCGGCCCGTATGCGCCATACCGCCAGAGCGAGCGTAAATCGCTTTACCGCGAATATGCCGAAAAGCTGGTGCGCGAAGGCTATGCTTATTACGCTTTTGATACGCCGGAAGAACTGGATCGGAACCGAAAGGAAATCCCTAATTTCCAATACGGGCATGCTTACCGCGATACGCTGCGCAATTCGCTGTCGTTATCTGAGCATGAGGTAGAAAAGCTGTTGGATGCAGGTGAGCCGCATGTGATCCGCATAAAGATGCCGCTGAATGATACGGTGAGCTTTAATGATATGATACGCGGCCATGTAATGTTTGAAACCAATGAGGTGGATGATAAAGTATTACTAAAGGCCGACGGCATGCCAACCTATCATCTCGCCGTGGTGGTTGACGATTATTTAATGAAGATAACACACGCGTTCCGCGGTGAGGAATGGCTGCCATCGGCGCCTGTTCACCTGTTGCTGTGGGAGTATTTAGGCTGGAAGGCCGATATGCCGCAATGGGCGCATCTGCCATTGATATTAAAACCGGACGGCCATGGCAAATTAAGCAAGCGCGACGGCGCGCGGCTAGGTTTCCCGGTATATGCCATGAACTGGTTCGATGCCAAAACGGGCGAACTTACCCCGGGTTTCCGCGAACTGGGTTTCCTGCCAGAAGCGTTTCTGAACCTGCTGGTGATGCTCGGCTGGAACGATGGCACCGACCAGGAGTTGTTCTCGCTGGATGAACTGATTGAAAAATTCTCTATAGCCCGCGTGAGCAAAGGCGGCGCCAAGTTTGATTTTGGTAAAGCCAAATGGTTCAACGCCGAATGGATAAAGAAACTGGACATTGAAACGTTGAAAGAACGCGTAATACCAGTACTTGCCGAAAAAGGCCTGACGGTTGCCAACGATGCACGCCTGTCGCAACTGTTGGAAATGGTGAAAGAACGTTGTACGCTGCTGCCTGACTTCTACCAGCAACTGGCCTATTTTTACGAAATACCGAGCGAGTATGACGCCGATGCCGTAAAGCCAAAATGGAGCGAAGTAAAAACAGAGTTTTTCAAAACCTTCCTCGGAATGCTTAAAGGTAGCGATGCTGCTATCGACGCGGCCCTACTTGAAACGGAATTTAAAGCCCTGATGGAAGCAAAAGGCCTGAAAGCCGGCGATGTAATGCTGCCTTTCCGCATTATGCTGGTAGGTGGCAAGTTCGGTCCGCACGTGTTTGATATAGCGGCGCTGATCGGCAGGGATGAAACGATTGTGAGGATTGAGAAGGGGTTGGAGGTATTTAACGGGTAAATGCTTGCGTGTGTATGAGAGACGCAATGTATTGCGTCTCTACAGACGATATTTATAGGTAGAGACACAATACTTTGTGTCTCTTTTTTTTGTGTATATTTATTTAAATCAACAGGCTCAAAAATGGTAGAAGAAATTCCACGATCAATAATTAAAACCTTTTCAATAGGTAGTGATGTAGACTTTCTGAATGGTAAAGATAAGCTACTTTTTGTAAGCCCTGAATGCGTTGTCACGGGCTTAGACAATTTGCCCAATGTGGTATTTATAACACCCCAATTCGATTTTGAAAAACTACCAGCAGCAGTATGGATGGCGATCTATGCAGCAAAGACGCTGATTATACAGCCTTCATTTTATACTGGAAGGAAAGCCATAATACAGCATTCTTCTATCCCCCAATGGGTAAATAATTTTAAAGAACTGGAATGTTTACAGCTTAGATGTCTCGATATTGATAATCTGCATTCCTTCACAGTTCTGCCTATTGAGGAATTGATCCTTGGAAATGTCAACTATTCCGATGGTAGCAGGTTAGTTAATTCGATCATACAATTTCCACAATTGAAAAAGATAGTGTATGATGATTCCTTGTGCAATGAGGTGTTGAATGGGATAAAAGGCTTAGCTATAAACGTGAATAACGTAAAAGATTAATGTTTATCCATGTGCAAATTTTGCATGATCTTTACCTGTCTATTCAACCGCTCATTGCCGCTGAGGCTACTACTTTTTTCTTGATAAAAAAGTAGCAAAAAATCAAGCCGATGGAAAGGCTTTTTGTCGCACAAGCCAACCCTTCAAAAGCTTGCTCCTCAGTCGGTATCGCACAGCCCCTCCGCAACTTTTTAGCCCAAAGCTTTTCCATCGGCAGCATTAATCACAAACATACCGTCATGCTGAACTTGTTTCAGCATCCCACATGTAGGTATACGACCTGACTGTTTGATGGGTGTCGAAACAAGTTCTGCATGACGGTTTGAGGCAATATAAAAGTGGGTAAAGGCCTGACGGAAAACCGGGCGGGGTGTTTGCCTGCGGGCAGAAGGTTTTTTCCGGCTTGATTTTTTGGTTACTTTTTTATCAAGAAAAAAGTAACAGCCTCAGCGGCAATTGAGCGATTGAAGGAGTAGGTGACAAAGCGATAAAAACCACAATGATGGCACGACTTAATATCTCACTTCCACTTAAAACTACTGATCATCACATTCATATCCTTCTTTACAAAATCCAGCACCGGCGCTATAGAATCCAAACGGGGCTCGGTATAAAAGTAAAGGGCGCAGCGCAGGTAATGGTGGGCGCTGTCGGTAAGGAAAAATTGTGCCGATGATGCGGCATTGCCGTCAATGGTGTAATAGATACCGTATAGTTTACGGTCGGGATAACGGATCAGCCCCTGGTCTATAGATGTGGCCTTTACGGTATGTTTGAAAGCAAAGGTACGGGCATCTTCAGTGAGCTCGTTAAACGTCTTTTGAGAGGTTACCGGGTAATAGCTCATGTGTAACGTACCCTTAAATTGCGGGAAACGCATATTCAGCCAGCAGTTTTGTGCGCCGCGCGATTTGTCCGGCTCAATTACGGCATATTTTGGGTACATAAAAGTGAACGGGCAGCCGCCTTCATATTGCTGGTATTCCTTCTTGGGGAAAACGATGCGGTAAAACCCACGCGGTTTGGGCGAATAATCATGACTATGGTTACACGCGGTAAAAAGCACAGCCATTACCACCAGTAAAAGACTATAGCGATTCATCATTCATCTCTTTTGAATTCCATATCTGCCATGACTTTTCTGCCTGTAATATCAGCATTTCGTATCCGTTTTTTATCGTAGCACCCTTTTCCTCACCCTTTTGCAGGAAAAGCGTTTTCTCAGGGTTATAGATCAGGTCGTAAAGTAAATGATCGTCTGTTATAGCCTCGTATGGTATCGGCGGGCATTCATGCACATGCGGATACATGCCCAGCGGCGTGGTGTTAATAATTACGCGGTGTTGCGCAATATGGCGCGGTTTCAGATCGCTGAACAACAGGTTATCGCCATGCGCTTTGCGGGTAACTACCTTGTAGGCCATGCCCAGATTATCCAATACGCATTTTACGGCTTTTGCAGCACCGCCATCACCCAGAACCAGCGCTTCGTCGTTTTCATCTTTCAGCAGTGGTTTCAACGACATCTCGAACCCATAAATATCTGTATTAAACCCTTCCAGCCTGAAATCATGACCGGTTACACCAACTTCACCTGAGAACGAGGCCGATACCGGGCTTTCGGCAGTAACACGTATGCAGTTTACCGCGCCGGCATTGCGTGCGTCATGCTCAATCCAATCGAGATATTTTAACACCGATATTTTATGCGGGATGGTTACATTTAATCCTAAAATATCCGGGTGAACGTCCAGCAGGTCCTGCAAATCTTTTATATGTTCGAGAGGATAAATATCATACTCGGCATCCTTAATGTGCTCACGCTCAAATTTCTCTTTAAAGTATTGTTTGGAAAACGAATGCGACAGCGGGAAACCTATCAAACCGTATTTTTTCATTGGGTTTTTAGTTCGATGAACGAATTATTTTTAGAAATACAATTATAGGGCTAAAAGTTTAAAAAACTTTCCAATTCGCCATGCTTATTGGCATCAACAAGTTCTTGCAGGGCTTTGGTGTTTTTTACGTGGTTGGCCGGGTTGCTGATGTAACTGATCAGGCGTTTGGTGCCATCAAGGGTTACAATCTTACTGTCAATGCCCGGTTTGTGCTGTAGGGCGGTCTTGCAAAGGGCAGCCATATAAACCGCCATCAGATGGGTGTTATTGATAAACGCGCGCGTATTATTCTCGTTAATAACGAAGGTGTACTCCTTTGTGCCTTCCATCCATTTCATCAGGAACTGGGCCGCATTGATGCGTGTTGTAGTATCGCGGTTGATGGGGATGGACAACAGGTAAGCAGATAGTAGCGAAACAGTTGAATCGGCTTGCTTAAAATCCTTTTTGCTGGCCAATTTAACGTGATCAAATTGCGGTACGGTTTGCGCACGCAGTTGGATGACCGCAAAAAACGATAACAGGCAAATGCAAAAAATCCGCTTCATACCCCGGCAATGTGTATGCTAAGTTAAGCAATTGATTTACAACCCCAAAAAATGGTCGAACGTGTCGCTCCTGATGCCAAGGCGCAAGGTTTCGAGCGGTATTACGTCAATAGGGGCAATGTTGCCTAAATTAACATTGGCGCCTACCAGTTTAATGAACCAAACCTGCTGTGCTTTTTGCGGCGCTTCCCAAATTATGGTTTCTTCCGGTATCTGGGTCAGGATTTCATCAACCAAACCCTGGCGTACCTCGCCTGAGTCGCGGTAGATGCCTACGTTGCCGCTTTCACGCGCTTCGGCAATCACTTTCCATGATCCGGCTTCAATTTCGGCCTTCATCAGTGCTATCCATTTATAAGGAGCAAATATTTTCTGTACATCCTTTGAACCTACTTCGGATATTACCGTAAAGTTTTTGCTCAACTTACGAATGTATTCGCATTTTTCTTCATGTTCGATGGTGATCGAACCGTCAGACACTTCCACGTATTCCATCCCGAATTTTTCAAGCGTTCGGCAGTAATCATCAAACTGGTTACGCACAATAAATGCCTCGAACAACGTACCGCCGAAATATACCGGTAAGCCGGCTTCGCGGTATATGGCCAACTTCTCCTCAAGCCTTGGCGTAACAAATGAGGTTGCCCAACCCAATTTTACCAGGTCGGTATAACTGCCGGAAACCTCGATGAAATCTTCCACTTGTCTCAGGCTAAGCCCTTTGTCCATCATCATAGTAAGCCCGCTGTTACGTGGCTTTGCAGTACGCTCAGGCAGATTGTTAATCGTATAATTCATAAGATGCTAACGGTGGACGTATCTTTTTAAAATAGCCCGACGGGGTAAATTTCATAAAAAAAACCAAAACCTGTGTTAAGTTTTGGTTTTTATATGTAATAAGTTTGTGGTTAGGGTAAAGTGAGTGGTTGATTAAGTGAGTGGTTTTAACTATTCACTCAATCAACTACTCACCCAATCAACCAATCATTTCGTATACCGGTTAATAATGTCCACAATCACCTTATTCTTCTGTAACTGTGGCAGATAATCAAACAAGATGTAGTGTTTTTCCGGATCTGCCGCCAGGGCCAGCTCCAGTTGGTTCAACGCTTCGTTATAGTCGCCACGGGCGAACAGGTAGGCTACCATACGGTAGTACAATTCTGCTGCGTCGGGATTACTTTTTATCGCTTCTGATATAACGTCGATAGCATCGTTCAGTCTTTCCTGCTCATACATAATGGATGAATAATCGAGCCATGCGTCCACGTCTACCGGGTTTAGTTCAACAACCTTCTCGTAGGCGCGTTCCGCTTCGGGCAGATGACCAAGTTTGTATTCGGCATCAGCTATCGCAAACCAGTAATCGGCATTGGCTATATCCAGGTCGAGTGCTTTTTTGTAGAAATGCAGCGCCTCGAAGTAGCGTTCCTCAAAATCAAGCGTTACCCCAATGCCAAACCATGCATCAGCCAGTTTGGGGTCCATCTTAACGGATTTTTTGTAGAAGGCCCGCGCATCGTCCATCTGCTCCAGCTTTTCATAGCATTCTCCTATTGCGCAATAGGTATCGGCGTTTGGTTGCTCGTACTCAAAAGTATGTCGGTACACTTCTATCGCTTCTGCATATTTCTCCAGGTTCACCAAAGCATTGCCTTTATTAAAATAAGCTGATGCGAAGCTGTCCTTAATTAATATGGCGTAATCATAAGCGTCGATAGCCTTCTCGAACAAGCCCATCTTAGTATAGGCATTGCCGAGATTATACCAGGCAGCATAGCTGTACGGTTCGTTATCGATGTATTGCATGTAAAACTGCACGCTTTCTTCCTGGTTGTCCATTACATCGTAGCAGAAGGCCAGTTCGTAAAGCGCATCCTGGTTTTCCATGTTTTGCTCCAGGCACTGTTTCAGGTAGCGGATAGCTGTGTTATAGTCGCCCATATTCTGATGTACGTAGGCAATGTGCAGCAGTATATCGTCGGTTTCCTCGGCCATGCCCAGCGCAATGGTGTAGTTTTCTAGGGCCTCGTCATAGCGTTCCATGCTTTCATACAAATTGCCGCGGATAATGTAAATATCCGCTTCAGAAGCTTCGAGCATAGCAGCCTTGTCTAAAGCGGCAAATGCTTCGGGCACACGGTTGGTTACTACTAACAATTGCGCTTGCTTGATCAGGAATACCGCCGCAAAGGGGTGCTGGTTGCGGGCATATTCAGATACCTGTAAAGCTTTGGCGGGATCATTTTTCTCGATGTAATAGTCGATAATGTTCTCAAACGCCTGGGCATCAAAAAAGTACTGGTCATGATTTCGGATCATTTCCTCGTACCGTTCAACCGAAAACTTTGGGTCTTCGGAAAAACCAAATTCAAATTCTTCTTCCATTCAGTTAGGTTTGCAGAACAAGTTTCAGTTAAGCCTTTCGGAAATCTTCCAGATGTTAACTGAAGTCAAGTTACTAAATAATAACACTTCTAAAAACCATCAAGTTTTCAACATCCAAACATTGTTAACAATGGTTTTTGCAAGTGCCTGATAATAAATAATATTATTTGCAGCGAGGGCGGGCTGAATTTATTGACACAAAGATTTTTACCTTTGACAAAACTAACCATTATGAGCATCAATATAAAGCAGATACTTGATCATTTACATATAAACGACATAAATGAGGCGTTTAGTACAGGTAACAGGTGGGGAAGCAGCGACGTTGCTACAATTAAGGATATAATTTCGCCGGTTGACGGTAAAAAGATAGCTTCCGTAAGGTTCGCTACAGACGGTGATTATAACCAGGTGGTTGAACAGGCGCAGGAAGCCTTTAAAACATGGCGCACCGTGCCGGCACCCAAGCGCGGCGAGATTGTGCGGCAAATAGGCGAGGCATTGCGCGATAACAAGCAGCAACTGGGCGCGCTTGTATCCTACGAGATGGGCAAGAGCCTGCAGGAAGGCTATGGAGAGGTGCAGGAGATGATAGATATTGCCGATTTTGCCGTGGGGCAAAGCCGCCAGTTGTACGGATTGACCATGCACAGCGAAAGGCCGGAGCACCGCATGTATGAGCAGTATCATCCGCTGGGTGTGGTGGGCATTATTTCGGCGTTTAACTTTCCGGTGGCGGTATGGAGCTGGAATGCTATGCTGGCCTGGATATGCGGCGACGTGTGCATCTGGAAACCATCTGAAAAAACACCGCTTACCGCCATTGCCTGCCAGCATATTATACAGGAAGTTTTTAAAAGGAACAATATTGCCGAAGGGGTATCGTGCCTGGTAATAGGCGACCGCAATATAGGCGAACTAATGGCGAAAGATACCCGCGTGCCACTGATATCTGCCACGGGTTCAACCCGCATGGGCAAGGCTGTGGGCGCTGCCGTCGGTGCGCGCTTAGGCAGGAGTTTATTGGAACTGGGTGGCAATAATGCCATCATTATCAGTGAGCATGCCGATCTGGATATGTGCCTTGTTGGCGCGGTATTCGGTGCAGTGGGCACAGCCGGCCAGCGCTGTACTACTACACGGCGTCTTATCATACATGAAAGTGTTTACGAACAATTTAAACAGAAACTGGCAAATGCCTACAAGCAAATACGCATAGGCGACCCGCTGGACGAGAATAACCACATGGGCCCGCTGATTGATCAGGATGCCGTAACAATGTACCTGAAGGCGATAGAAGCATGCAAAACGGAAGGCGGCAACTTTATTGTGGACGGCGGAAAGTTGGACGGCGGAAAATATTCGTCGGGTTGTTACGTTAAGCCATGTATTGCCGAAGTGAAGAATGAATATAATGTTGTTCAGCATGAAACATTTGCGCCAATATTGTATCTGATAAAGTATAAAACGCTGGATGAAGCCATAGCGATGCAGAATGGCGTGCCGCAAGGCTTATCATCATCCATCATGACTAATAATTTGCGCGAGGCAGAACAATTCCTGTCGTATGCAGGTTCAGATTGCGGCATTGCCAATGTGAACATTGGTACATCCGGTGCAGAGATAGGCGGTGCCTTCGGCGGCGAAAAAGAAACAGGCGGCGGCAGGGAATCAGGTTCTGACGCCTGGAAAGTTTATATGCGCCGGCAAACCAACACGATTAATTATTCCAAGGCGCTGCCATTAGCGCAGGGAATTAAATTTGATTTGTAAAACAACCAGGCCCTCTCTAAATCTCCCTCCAAAGGAGTCCTGACGGACCCGGTAGGGGAGACTTTGAATAGTTGGTAGAAAAGAGATGTAATAAAAGTTTAAGGCTCCTCCCTACCAGAAGAGGCTGGGAGGGGCTGAACGATGATTTAATAAAAATATGAACCATAAACTAAAAACGATACTATCTACAGCGCTGTTCTGCGGCGCTTTTTTGCATTTTGCATCGGCACAAACAACTACTCTGCCGCCTGCGCCGGTTGATCCGCCTAAAAACTGGCACCAGCTCGATCTGGATAAGGATGGCTTTTATGGCATCAGTTTAAACCAGGCATACGATTTTATAAAAGGGAAAAAAAGCAAGCCTGTACTGGTTGCCACGATTGACAGCGGTTGCGATACCTTGCAAAAGGATATGCAGGGCATTATATGGGTAAACCCAAAAGATAAAGGTGACGGCAAGGACGAAGACCACGACGGCTATGTAAATGACACCCATGGTTGGGACTTTTTAGGCGGCCCGGGCGGTAAATGCGACTACACCGAAACAACCGAAGAGGTGCGTGAATATGCCCGTTTGAAACCCAAATATGAAAGCGTAACGACTGCTCCGGCCGGTGATGAGAAAGAATACAACTACTGGCTAACTGTAAAAGCTACACATGACTCTACCATTGCAAAGTCGACCAAGGAATTGCAGGAGTTACAGCCGGAAATGAACATTATGATGATCACCAACGGCTATGTAAAAAAAGCATTGAATTTAACTCCGGATGGTACATTTACTATTAACGACCTGAGCAAGATACAAAGCCAGAACGATACCGTAAACCAAAGCAAATATGTTTGGAATATGGTGCTTACACAGGAAGGCGGCGGCGCTAACAACGTTAAGGTGATTAAAGAACTGGGTGAATATCTGCAAAAATTAAATAATGATATTAACCCCGACCTTACCAGTCGTCAGGCTATTGTAGGCGACAATCCCAACGTTTGGGGCAGTCACTATGGCAATAATATAGTTGAATATCCAGACGCTTCGCACGGCACAGGCGTAGCAGGTCTGATCGGCGCCAAACGCGGTAACGGTTATGGTATTGACGGTATTGCCGATAACGTACACATTATGGTGATAAAGGCAGTGCCTAACGGCGATGAATACGATAAGGATATTGCCAACGCCATCCGCTTCGCGGTAGATCATGGCGCCAAGGTGGTAAACATGAGCTTTGGCAAAAAGCTGTCGCCGCACAAGGCATGGGTGGATTCGGCATTTGAATATGCCGCCGCGCATGATGTGTTATTGGTACAGGCCGCAGGTAACGATAACCAGGACGTAGACGTAAAACCGCAATTCCCGAATGATATTTATCTGGATGGCAAAACAACCGATAATGTGATCTGTGTTGGAGCTTCTGCCTGGAAAAAGGATACCACACTGGCTGGTTCGTTCAGCAACTACGGACAAAAACAGGTTGACCTGTTCGCGCCGGGTGTAAAAGTAACTTCTATCGACCTGAACGCAGAATTTAACACTGCAGACGGTACCAGCTTTGCATCGCCGATTGTTACCGGCATTGCCGCGTTGATACTGGAATACTATCCAAAACTTTCGGCCTCACAAGTTAAACAGGCTATACTGGAATCGGCCACGCCACTTAAAGGGATGATGGTTTACAAACCCGGCACGCATGATCTGGTTGATTTTACCACGCTTTCCAAAACAGGCGGTATTGTAAATGCTTATCGTGCATTGGAAATCGCTTCGAAAATGAAGGGGGAACGGAAGAGGGATTAGCACTTTCCCCGTCATTGCAAGGAACGAAGCAATCTCCGCGCATACCGGTTAGTTCGCTACCCTATCGCACAGAGATTGCTTCATCGTTGCGCTCGCGCTGTCCTGATCACTCTTTGCAATGAAGTGGTGGATCATGTACAAAACGTGAAAAGCCTGCAAACTTCTAAACTTTGCAGGCTTTTTACGTTTATGAGGGTTACATCATCCCCGGCCCGCCCGGACCATGATCGCCCGGAGGCGGCCCCATTGGCATCATTTCGCCGTTGGGGCCTTTATGGAATTGCTGACTGCCGTTTGTTTTTCTGAAACGGAAAATAAAACTCACCATATAATATCTGCCCAGCCTGTTTACGTTCGATTGCGTACTGTAATTGCCGTTCAGCGTGCTGGTATAGCCGGTGTTCTGGTTAAAGACATCGTTCACGGCGAACCTTATCGAAGCCATATTATCCTTCAAGAAACGGCGCTCTACATACGTGTTCAGAATATTAGGATTGGTTGAGCCTTTGAAACCATAATACAGGGTTTTGGTGTAATCGTAACTTAAAGTCCAATCTTTCCAGAAATAGTTTTTGCCGGTTAACCCAAATGAAAGAGTGCGGAAATTATCGTTAATACCCGGCTCGTTCAGCGAGTTTTGCGAGGTGTTGATGGTATAATTGACATTCGGTTCGGCGTCTATCACATCAGTAATATCCACCCTGAAACGTACACCCTGCGACAAGGTTAATGTTTTGGCAATATTCTTTTGTGTATTGAACGCATAACTGCTGCTATCCACGCTGGTGAGGTATGAGATGTTGTTGCTATACGATGCATTTCCAACCAAAAACAAATTGTACCGGCGATTATCCCACGGTTTGTGGAACACATAAAATGCCGAAGTTGAATAGTAACCCGGTGCGTTCAGGTACTGGGTAGCAACCGTATTGGAAAATTTGGTATCAGGCGCGTAATGACGTGGATAAGTAATGGTATTGGCCACAATCTTATCATCCGTTTGTGTGAACGACAGGTTGCTGAAGAACACATTTCCGCTCTGGAAATCGAAATTATTATAACGTAATGAAAGTGTGCGGTTAAACTCTGGCTTCAAATCGGGATTACCGGTTAAGGGGTATAGCGCGTTCGAGAAATCTGTCACCGGCTGAAGCTCTGAGAACGAAGGGGTGTTGGTACTGCCGCTATAATTGGCGCTAAATGA
Organism: Mucilaginibacter sp.; assembly: GCA_051953515.1. GTDB lineage: Bacteria > Bacteroidota > Bacteroidia > Sphingobacteriales > Sphingobacteriaceae > Mucilaginibacter. The sequence continues at coordinate 7,966 of JBQCIS010000073.1, read as the reverse complement.
TTGCGACCTGGAGAAATTATACACAAAGTGCGCATCCGGGCTCACATAAAAGGTATTGCGGTGGGTTGTGGCGCTGTCGGTAGGTGAGTAACCGTTCAGCGAAGTCGGCTGTGCCACCAATCCTATGGTATAATTGAACTTTTTATCTATAAAGCGATAGTTCAAACCATAACGGTTAGTGGTGAGCGTGAAATGGTAGTCGTTGCTCAGTAATGGGTAATATTGTTCCATACCGCCTGCGGTAAGCGTATCGGTAGTTTTATCTGCAGTGGTGTATCCCCTGTGGTAAACATAAGTGGCCTGCAAAAACGACTTCCTGCTTAGCGGCTCGATGTATGATAACGATGCCCCTAATGTATCTGTACGACTGTTGGTATAGATGGATTGGTTAAGCGGCACTGTTGCCGGAGTATTGATGTAGTTGTATATAGGATTGTTAAAACTATTGCTTTGTGAGCTGCCCGCACCGATGTTGATGCTGAAATCGCGGCCACGGCTGTTGAAGCGATGATTGTACAAGGCATTCAACCCAAAACTTGGAGCAGATGAGTGGCTGTTGGTGGCATATTTATAATCCGATACCGTGGCTGAATCCCTGCTGAGCATGCTTGAGCCATTTGAAATACTGTTTACACCGGCATAAGAGAACGATGGACTGATCTTCAGGTAATCAAGGCTATCGATTTTATACTCTATGTTAAATGTAAAGCGATGGTTCACTTTATGATCGGTTTCCGTATTGTTTTGCATCTGCGTGCTGGGATTAGTGAGCGACAGGTTTTGCTGAAGGGTATTGCTTTTTGTGAACACCGAGTTATCAGAAAAACTGTAACTGCCATACACGGTTACCTTTTTCCCCCACGAATCGCGGTAGTTAAAGCCTGCCGTACGCGTAGTGGTAATGCCGCTGGTTGGTGCGTTATTGCTTCCGGGGCGCCCAAAATTGAACAGGCTGGTATTGGTATTGTTCAGGTTGCCCAGCACGGCTATTTGCTGCCCGTCATTAAATCTGAAGTAGTTGCCCTGCAGTTGGTAGCGATTTTGGTCGGTTGTACCATCCACCTGTGGTATGGCATCACGGCCATCGCCCGCGGTTAATTGTCCGAAATAGCTTTTGGCCATCCCCGGTTTTATGTTGATGTTCATTACCGTTTCAGGCTCGCCAGATTTTATGCCGGTAAGATTGGCCTGATCGCCATAGTCGTTGATCATCTGTATGCTCGATACTGCATTGGCCGGCAGGTTCTGCGTGGCAGTACGCACGTCGCCGCCAAAAAAGTCCTTGCCATTAACGCGCACTTTGCTTACAGTTTTTCCCTGAAAGGTGACATTACCGTTGGCGTCCACATCGGCGCCGGGCAGTTTCTTCACCACATCTTCCACCATAGCCTCGCTTCTTACAGGATAAGCGGCCGTATTAAAGTCTACCGTATCCTCCTTTATCTTAACCGGAACCACGTCTCTTATGGTAACGCCGCTCAGCATGGTGCTTGATTGTTTCAATATGATGGGCTTTAAAACCACCGGCGTATTAGCATTGTCAAGCGTCATACGGCGGCGTATGCCATCATATCCAATGGAGGTTATTTCCAGGCTGAACTGATTCGCCTTTACTGATGGAAAGCTGAACGCGCCATCCATATTGGTGGTGGTTACCAGGCTGTCGGTACCGATAAATAGTTTTACGGTAGCGCCGGGGATGGTCATTTTGGTAGAATCCGTCACGGTGCCTTTTATGCTGCGGCCGGTTTGTGCAAAAGCGCCTGCAGACAGGAGTAATGCTATGGTTACAAATAAATGTTTTAACTTCATGGTTGAACAATAACTGGCGCAAAACAAGTTCATACCTTATTTAACACAAACTGAAATAGACGGACGGACATAAAACATAGACGAAGGGCAGTTTTTATCCTGCGGTATAAAATGGGCGGTATGATGGAGCTGCCCGTCGACAAAAGACGGCCCTACGCCGATTTGAATTGGCTGCCATTATTATCATTTGTAGTATTGTTTCAATGAAAATTTCAAACAGCCGTTTTTTATCGATCGTGATGCAGGTGCTGGCATGGCTGGCGTTCGCATTCAGTTTTTTGCTGTATACACCGTCTGAAATTGTTGGTATATACCAGTTGTGGGTAAAGCAGATACTCTTTACCGGTATGCTTGCAGCAGCATATTATTTTAACTCGGAGTGGCTTGTGCCGCATTTTTTGCTGAAGGGTAAAGGGGTATATTATTTCCTTTGCCTGATTGGCGTTCTTATAGTTATCATATTCCTTAATAGCTTTGCTGATTCGCAATTGCATGTGCACCGTGCAATAGAAGAGGCTTTTCACCATGGCGGTCCGCCCAAACCGCATAGAGGCGGCGGTGGCGCACATGGCCCGTTTATGGATATATTTACCATTGCTCTTGTGGCGGTTATATTAGGTATCAGCACCAGTGTTACTACCATACAAAAATGGCAGACCGATAAACAGCACCATCAGCGGCTGCGCGAAGAAAAAACTGCTTCGGAACTGGCTTTCCTTAAGGCGCAGATCAATCCGCATTTTTTCTTTAATACGCTCAATAATATTTACGCGCTTACGTATGAGGATGCCGAAACTTCCCGCAAGGCTATCCACCAGCTCTCGCGCATGATGCGTTACCTGCTGTATGATACCAAACAGGAGTTTACCCGCTTAAGCGACGAGATCAATTTTCTGAAGGACTATATCGACCTGATGAAATTGCGCCTCACCGACCGTGTGGCAATAGATTTCAGCTACCCTGCCAGCATACCTAACATAATGATAGCACCCATGCTGTTTCTGCCGTATATCGAGAATGCATTTAAGCATGGCACCAGCGTAAATGAGCAGAGCGAAATACTGATAGCCATTTCGCAAACCGACCATACACTGATGCTGCATGTAAAAAATGATATTATCGATAACAAAAGTGTAGCGCCCGAAGAATACGGCGGTATAGGGCTGGAAAATACCCGCCGCAGGTTAGATTTGCTCTATCCCGGCAAATACCAGTTGTCGTTTAGCGAATCGGTTTCGAATAAGGAATATAACGTTTACCTAAGCATCGACCTGTCATGATTTTGAACTGCATAGCTGTTGACGATGAGCCGCTGGCGCTTGGCCTGGTGAGTAAGTTTATTGAGCAAACACCTTTTCTAAACCTCAAAGCAAAATTCCATAGTGCAGCCGAAGCGTTGAAGGCAATTCACGATCAGAAGATAGATGTGATATTTCTCGACATACAGATGCCCGACCTGAATGGTATTGAACTGGCGCGCCTGCTGGATAGCGTACCCTCGCGCCCGCGGGTGATCTTTACAACGGCTTATAATCACTTTGCTATTGAAGGTTTCAGGGTTGATGCATTGGATTATTTGCTGAAGCCCTTTAGTTATGAGGAATTTTTACGCGCTGCCCAAAAAGCACGGACTTATGCCGAATTACTGAACAGGCCGACCACAGCAACTACCCAGGTTGCACGCGTTGAACCAGAAAATGATCATATATTTTTGAAGGTAGAGTATCAGCTGGTGCGTGTGGCGTTAAGTGATATCCTCTACATCGAATCGTTAAAGGATTATGTAAAAGTTTGGCTGGAAGGGAAAGATAAGGCGCTTTTATCACTCACCAGCCTGAAAGCATTAGAAGAAAAGCTGCCGCCGAACCGGTTTATGCGTATTCACCGCTCGTTTATTATTTCGCTGGATAAGATCACGAGCATCAATAAAACCGCGGTATATATTGGCAAAACGCTTATTACAGTGGGCGATCAGTATAAGGATGCTTTTGGAGAGTTTGTGAGTAAATGGGGGTGATGGAATACATTGTTTTTAATACTTTTAAGCCCATGAAAGCATTATTTACTTTGTTTGCGTTTTCGCTTTTTGCATTCACTTTACACGCGCAAAGCGTTAGATGTGCAAAATTCAAGAATGGTAAATTTAAAACTATATTATCTAACGGGTCGCCTGCAATTATTATCAGGCAAGGAAAACGTCAGTTTGAAAATGCAATAGTAGGTAAGGACACCATTAAGGCGGAGTTTACTATAAATTGGGTTGATGAGTGCACTTATACCTTGGCACCCGATAGCATTACTTTGAAAAGATACCCTAAGTTACCTAAAAATTATCTTGTAACTGTAAAGATGTCGAATATAAAACCAAACTCATATACACAAACCTCAACTGCAAATATTTCAAACAAAATATTTACCTCTGAAATGGTGTTGATGCCAAATAATTGATGGGTGTTTTTTGGGTTAACAACTCTTTTATAATGAGCATTTAAAAAGGTTAACAAATCATTAAGCAGGCTTTATTAACGGCATTGTTTTTAATAGTTCATTACCTATATTTGCGGTTGAAAAAAATAATTTTTGTAACTGTACAATGAGAGAAATACAATTCAGGGAAGCGCTTCGCGAGGCAATGTCTGAAGAGATGCGCAAAGATCAGAATATATATCTTATGGGCGAAGAGGTTGCCGAGTATAACGGTGCCTACAAAGTGAGCCAGGGTATGCTGGATGAGTTTGGCGCAAAACGTGTTATCGATACTCCTATCTCTGAATTAGGTTTCGCTGGTATAGGTATTGGTTCGGCTATGAACGGTCTTCGCCCGATCATCGAGTTCATGACCTTCAACTTCTCGCTGGTAGCTATCGATCAGATCATCAACGGCGCTGCCAAGATCATGTCAATGAGCGGCGGTCAGTTCTCTGTGCCTATCGTATTCCGCGGCCCAACAGGTAACGCGGGTATGCTGAGCTCACAGCACAGCCAGTGCTTCGAAAATTGGTATGCAAACTGCCCTGGCCTGAAAGTGGTAGTTCCATCAAACCCTTATGACGCAAAAGGACTTTTAAAGTCATCTATAATCGATCCGGATCCGGTTATCTTCATGGAATCGGAATTAATGTATGGCGATAAAGGCGAAGTTCCGGAAGAAGAATATTATATCGAGATCGGTAAAGCTAAAGTTGTAAAAGAAGGTAAAGATGTTACCCTTTGCGGTTTCGGCAAGATCATGAAAGTGGTGATCGCTGCCGCTGCTGAACTGGAAAAAGAAGGCATCAGTGCTGAAGTGATCGACCTGCGTACTGTTCGTCCTATCGACTATGCTACAGTGATCAACTCGGTGAAAAAAACCAATCGTTTAGTAATGGTTGAAGAAAGCTGGCCATTGGGTTCTATCGCTACCGAAGTTGCCTTCAAAGTGCAGAAAGACGCATTTGATTACTTAGACGCTCCGGTACTGCGTATAATGGGTGGCGACGTGCCGCTGCCTTATGCACCAACCCTGATACAGGAATACCTGCCAAACCCTGAAAGGGTAATAAAAGCGGTTAAAGAATCAATGTACCTGGTTAAATAAGCAACGTTTAAATAAATTATAACAAAGCCCCGGATTTTTCCGGGGCTTTTGTGTTATTTTGGCACTTTTAAAACATTTACCATGAGACTTTTAAACGTAGAGCAGTTCCTTAAGCGTTCATTTTTACTTATTGTTATGGTGGCCGGCAGTTATGGCGCCATTGCACAAAGCGCAGCCAAATCTGAATCCAAATCATCAGGCGGTGGTGCAGTAAGAGCCGCACAAAGTTACATTGATGGCTTTTTCAAGCGATATAAAGCCAGCCCCGATTCAGCTATCGACTATATTTTTGGTACAAACAAGCTTTTCGCACGGAATTCGTCGCAGATAAATTTGCTGAAAATGAAGGTAGACTCATTGCAGCTTTCACTTGGAAAATATACCGGTAAGGAACTGATCTCCGAAAGAAGCGCTTCACCAAGCCTGGTGATCTATAGTTACCTGGTTAAGCATGAAAATCAGCCTATCCGTTTTACTTTCATCTTCTATAAAGCCCTTAACGACTGGGCGCTCTACCGCTTCAATTTCGACGATTCAATGGATCAGGAAATGTTCGAGGCGGTGAAGATCAATAACAAGAGGTAGAATGTCTGAACTCGAATTGAAGGAATTGAATGAATGATCAGAAGATAAGCAATTTCAAATTCTAAAGATTCTTTTAATTCTTTCAATTCGAGTTCAGATAGTTTAGCGCAGCGTAACCCGTAGCATAGCATGGGTACAGTTTCAACTATAGCCGCCATAAGCTAAAATCTCTAATCTCTATCCTCAACCCTCCATTATCTCCATCAGCTCATTCAGTTCCTTTACTTTTTCAGGTGATCCTAATTGTTCATAGGCACTGATGAGGTTGCGGAGCACACGTTTTATAATGTCGGTATTTGAGCAGGGCTCGTAGAACTGTTTTTCGGCCTTCAGGTTGAGTTGCTTCAGGAACATGTCCACATCGCGCCTGCCGAAGATGAAGCCTTTATTAAAGGCGTTGATATAAAATAATACGCCGCCTTCAAAGTTGCTTTGCTGGGTTTCGTCCATATAAGCAAGGATGAAGTGCTGCGGCAGGTTCACGCCATAAACCGGGATATCCAGTTTCTGCGCAATAATGGAATAAATAATGGCCAGCGATATCTGGTTGCCCTTTTTGGTTTCCAGTACCTGGCTTATGTAGCTGTTCTGCGGGTCCTGGTGATTAGTGGTGTTACCGCTGAACCCATAGATATTGTAAAACACGTGGTTAATGAGTTTCACCTGCTCCGGCGGACTGGCCTCATTCATCATTTGTAACCAAACATCGCGTTTTATGGCCTCGATCTGATTGATCACCTTTTGCTCGTCGAGATCAGGATACTGGTAACGGTTGATTACAAGTATGCCTTGCAAAAGGTCGAACGCGCCGCCATGCAGCCACAGGCGCAGATCGTTTTTAATAATACCAAATTGTATCTCATGCACAAGGTTGGCTATGCGCTCTTGCAGAATAGAATCAAATGCTTGTTCGAAAGCCGATTCAAGGTACTCAATAGCCTCAATGCCGTACGACAATAGTTTATCGTGTACGTGACCGTAAATTTCCTGATCGGGGTCGTCCAGCAAACGGATCAATGAGTTTACTTCAGAGGGGTTTATCATGCTTAATGCTAATATACTAAATTTATCTACTTTTACGCCATGTTGAATATAAGGTTTGCCAAAGATTACCTGTTGCACAAGCTCACGGCAAAAACACGCCACGGCATCCATTCACCATTCGTTTACCGGCTGGTCGACAGGATATTTTACAACACCAATCCACAAGATGTCTATATTAAAGTGGAAGCTATCCGTCAGCAATTACTGGCTGATGAGCGCACCATTACCATTACAGACCTCGGCGCCGGTTCGCATGTTAACAACAACAAACGAAAGAAGGTGAGCGATATTGCCGCCCATGCCCTTAAGCCGGCCAAACTTGCACAATTATTATACCGTGTTGCTGCCGACCTGCATCCCACCAATATTATTGAGCTTGGCACCTGTCTTGGTGTCACCAGTATCTATCTGCAAAAGGCCGCGCCAGAAGCAAAAGTTTATACGCTGGAAGGTTCGCCGCAAACTGCTGAGATTGCTAAAGAAACCTTCAGCAATGCCGGATTGAATAAAATTGAGCTCGTAGTGGGTAATTTTGATGATACGCTGCCCGGAATAATCGATAGCCTGAACAGAGTTGATTTGGTATTTGTTGACGGTAATCATCAGAAAGAGGCTACTCTGCGCTATTTTGAATGGTGCCTGCCAAAAGTGGATGATGGCACACTGTTGATCTTTGATGACATCTACTGGAGCGAAGGCATGAAAGAAGCCTGGGCGCAAATTAAAGCACACCCTAAAGTAACCGTTACCATCGATCTGTTCTGGATAGGATTGGTGTACTTCAGGCAAGGACAGACGAAAGAGAATTTTAAGATAAAGATATGAGGGAAATGCGGGCTGTCAGTCTGAGCTTGTAGAAGAAGTGTGGGTAAAGGCCATGTCCGCTATTTCATCGACAAGCACAGAATGACACCCCCCCATTAATCCAAAACACAGAACGACTTTACC